>JBBTDR010000352.1:0-2667 GCA_038042665.1 Nitrospinota bacterium | reverse complement strand
CGCTCGGAGGGGAGCCGCTCGCCAGGCGTGAGCTTCTTGGTGCGGATGAGGCGCTGGATCTGGGCGACCACGTCCTCGTAGAGGCGGGTCTTCTTCACCGGGCGGAGCAAGCCGAGGGTCTCCCGTGCGGGTTCGCTGCGTTGAGCTTCGATGCTGAGGAAAGGCCGACCCCTGGTCAGGTGGTCGGACCGATCCTAGGGAGAGGCCCCGCCCCTGTCAAACCCGGGGCGGGATTTTCGGAGGACGCCGTCTAAAACACGAAAAAAGCTGAGGTTTCGGACGCGCTCACGCGGCAAAGCCCCCCGGGCGCCCTTCTGCTATAATCCGGCCCTCTGGAAACCTCGCTTTCACGCGCATCCCCGCCGGGAGCCCCTGGCATGACCGAGAACGCGAAAACCCTCCCCCACTCCTCCCACTGGGGCGCCTTCCGCGCGCGCGTGGAAAACGGGAAGCTCGTGGGGGTCGAGCCCTTCGAGAAGGACCGCAACCCCTCGCCGCTCCTCCGCTCCATCCCGGACGCCCTCTACCACAAGACCCGGGTGCCCCAGCCCATGGTGCGGGCGGGCTGGCTCGAGCGCGGGCCCGAGAGCCGGGAGCGGCGCGGGGAGGAGCCCTTCGTCCCCGTCTCCTGGGAGGTGGCCCTCGACCTCGTGGCGGACGAGCTGAAGCGGGTGAAGGAGAAGCACGGCAACGCCTCCATCTTCGGGGGCTCCTACGGCTGGGGCAGCGCGGGCCGCTTCCACCAGGCCAAGATCCAGCTCCACCGCTTCCTCAACACCATCGGCGGCTTCACCGCCCAGGTGCACACCTATTCCATCGCCGCGGGCTACGCCATCCTCCCCTACGCCCTGGGCGACCACGCCGCCTGCACGGGGCCCCTCACCTCCTGGGACTCCATCGCCCGGCACGGCCGGCTCGTGGTGATGTTCGGCGGGCTGCCCCTCAAGAACGTCCAGGTCTGCCACGGCGGGCCCGTCGAGCACGCCACCCTCCACTGGCTCCGGCGGGCGCGCGGGGCCGGGGTGGAGTTCGTCAACATCGGCCCCCTGCGGGAGGACGCCCCGGACTTCCTCGGGGCGGAGTGGATCGCCCCCCGGCCCAACACCGACACCGCCCTCATGCTCGGCCTCGCCCACACCCTCCAGGCCGAGGGGCTGCACGACCGCGCCTTCCTCGCCCGCTACTGCGCGGGCTACGAGCGC
This sequence comes from Nitrospinota bacterium, assembly GCA_038042665.1. GTDB lineage: Bacteria > UBA8248 > UBA8248 > UBA8248 > UBA8248 > 2-12-FULL-69-37. Next base: position 1,465 of record JBBTDR010000352.1, on the reverse strand, counting down.
TTCGAGCGCTACCTGCTCGGGAAGGACGGCAGCCAGCCCAAGGACGCCGCCTGGGCGGCCCGCATCTGCGACATCGAGGCCGAGGCCATCCGCCGCCTCGCCCGCCGCATGGCCGCGCGCCGCACCCTCATCTCCGTCACCTGGTCCCTCCAGCGGGCGGACCACGGCGAGCAGCCCTTCTGGGCCGCGGTCGCCCTCGCCGCCATGCTCGGGCAAATCGGCCTCCCCGGCGGGGGCCTCGGCTTCGGCTACGGCTCCATGGGCGGGATGGGCAACCCCCGCCTGGAGGTGGGCGGCCCCTCGCTGGACCCGGGCCCGAACCCCTCGGGGAGCTTCATCCCCGTCGCCCGCATCGCGGACATGCTGCTGAACCCGGGCGGGCGCTACACCTTCGACTGCCAGGAGCGCGCCTACCCCGGCATCCAGCTCGTCTACTGGTGCGGCGGGAACCCCTTCCACCACCACCAGGACCTGAACCGCCTCGTCCAGGCCTGGAAGCGGCCCGGGACCGTCGTCGTCCACGAGCCCTGGTGGACCCCGGCGGCCCGCCACGCCGACATCGTGCTCCCCGCCACCACCACCCTGGAGCGCAACGACATCGGCGCCTGCGGGAACGACCGCTTCCTCATCGCCATGCACCAGGCGGTGGAGCCCGTGGGCGGGGCGCGGAACGACTTCGACATCTTCACCGGGCTCGCCGGGCGCCTGGGCACCCGGGAGGCCTTCACCGGGGGCCGGGGCGAGATGGCGTGGGTGCGCCACCTCTACGAGGCCGCCCGCCAGCGCGCGGCGGCGAAGGGGGTCGCCCTCCCCGGCTTCGAGGCCTTCTGGCGGGAGGGCTGGGCCGAGGTGCCCGAGCCGGCGGAACCCAACATCCTCTACGGCGAATTCCGCCAGGACCCCGAGGCCCATCCCCTCAAGACCCCCTCGGGGAAGATCGAGCTCTACTCCGAGGCCATCGCGCGGGCGAACCTCGCGGACTGCCCGCCCCACCCCGCCTGGCTCGAGCCCGCCGAGTGGCTGGGGGGCGAAGCGGCGCGGCGCTATCCCCTGCACCTCATCTCCAACCAGCCCGCGACCCGCCTCCACAGCCAGATGGACGGCGCCGGGGTGAGCCGGGGGGCCAAGGTGCGCGGGCGCGAGCCCGCCTGGATGAATCCGGCGGATGCGGATGCGCGGGGGCTAAAGGAAGGGGACCTCATCCGCGTCTTCAACGGGCGCGGGGCCACCCTCGCCGGGCTCCGGCTGAGCGACGGGGTGCGGCGGGGCGTCCTCCTCCTCCCGACGGGGGCCTGGTACGACCCCGCCGAGCCGGGCCGCCCGGGCGCCCTCGAGAAGCACGGCAACCCCAACGTCCTCACCCTCGACAAGGGGAGCTCCGGCCTCGGCCAGGGCCCCATCCCCCACACCCCCCTCGTCGAGGCCGAGCGCTACGCGGGCGTGCCCCCCGCCGTCACCGCCTTCG
>JBBTDR010000351.1:0-2450 GCA_038042665.1 Nitrospinota bacterium | reverse complement strand
CATGCTCCTCGACTTCGCCACGAGCGCGATCGCCTTCGGCGCCGTCCTCAAGGCCAAGGCCCTGGGGGAGGCGCTGCCGCCCGGGGTGGCCGTGGGGCCGGAAGGCCTTCCCACCACCGACCCCGCCCAGGCGGCCCAGGGGGCGCTCGCGCCCTTCGGCGGCCACCGCGGCTATGGGCTCTGCCTCTACCTCGGCTTGCTCGCGGGCCCCCTCCTCGGGGCCAAGGTGGGCAAGCCGCTCGGCCGGGCCGTGCGCGAGGGGCGCTACGACAAGGGGGAGCTCATCCTCGCCATCGACCCCGCCGCCTTCGGCGACCCGGGAGAGTTCCGGCGGGGGGCCCGGGCCCACATCGAGGAAGTGAAGGCCTCGCGGCGGGCGGCCGGGGTGGCGGAGATCCGGGTGCCCGGCGAGCGGAGCGCGGGCGAGCGCGGGCGCGCCCTCCGGGAGGGGGTGCCGATCGAGGAGGCCCTCTGGCGCGAGGTGGCCGCCCTCGCGGAGGAGCTGAAGGCCGAGATGCCCGCTTGAGGCCCCCCGCGCGGAGGGGGATAATGCCATCGTGGGCTCACGGAATCCGCCCCTTCGGGCGGAGCTTTTTCATGGAGGAGGGGGTCATGCGGCGGTTCCGGTGGGTGGCGCTGTGCCTCGCCATCCTAATGAGCGCGGGACTGGCCGCCGGCCTGGCCCGGGCCCAGTCGGCGGAGGAGTGGCTCCGTCGTGGAGATCGGGCGGCCGCGGAGGATGAGAAAATAAGCGCCTACGCCGAAGCCATCCGTATTATTCAGCCGATCTTGGGCGCAGCCCATTTTTCCAAGGGGATTGCTTTGTTTCAGAAGGGCCGCCTGGATGAGGCCATGGCAGATTTTACGGTGTCGATCCAATTGCGGCCCAAAGTAGGTGAAGGCTATTATGTCCGTGGGCTTGCGTACCTGGCCAAGGATGCCGTGGATCAGGCAATCGATGATCTCACGAGGGCAATCGAACTGAAGCCTGACATGGCGGATGCCCATTACCACCTGGCGCAAGCACATAGCCGGAAGGGACTCTTGGAGCAAGCAATCGCCGGTTTTTCAAAAGCGATCAGCCTGAACGTCAGTCACGCGGAGGCTTTTTACGGCCGCGGCGAGTCACGCTATCGGAAGAATCTCGTGGATGAGGCCATCGCCGATTTCACGATGACGATTCGGTTGAAGCCGCGTCATGTGAAGGCGCTCAGGAGCCGCGCGATTGCTTATTGGTCTCGGAATCTCCTGGACCTGGCCGTTGCAGATTATTCAAGTTTGCTCGAACTGAAGCCAGATGACAAGGATACGTATTACAGCCGTATCCAAATACATGAGCATCTAAAGCGCTACGACTTAGTCGGGGCTGACCATGAGAAGCTCGTGCAGCTATATCCCGAGAAGGCCCAGACGCACAATGGCCTCGCCTGGTTCCTGGCCACCTGCCCGGGGCCAGCCACCTGCCGCAACGCCCAGCGCGCGGTCGAGCACGCCCTCAAGGCACTGAGCCTGGAGCCCGGTTATTTTCATATGGATACTCTGGCTGCCGCCTACGCCGAGGCGGGACGCTTCGACGAAGCTGTGAAGATGCAGGAGGAAGCCGTTCAACTTCTGCGGAAGTCCAAGGATGCGGCCAAGTACCTCTTCGAGTTCCAGAAGCGCCTGAAGCTCTTCGGGGAAAAGAAGCCCCACCGGGAGGAGTAGCCCTTCCCTTCATGGCGGGAGACATTCGTGCCCCGGCCGCGCTATGAGGTCCCCCCCGTCGCGGGGGACACCCGCATCCCCTACGCCGATCAGGCCAAGCGGCTCACCGCCCCCTGGCCCGAGCGCAGGAAGAACGTGCGCGTGGTGGGCCACACCGGCCTCGACGGCTGGGGGGACACGTTTCAGATCCAGGTGCGCGGCGGGGTGGCCTACGTCGCCGCCTCGGGGGCCTGCGGCCACAACGGCATGACCGTCCTCGACGTGTCGGACCCCTCGAAGCCCAAGGTCGTCCACCGCATCGTGGACAAGCCCAGCGCCCGCACCCACAAGGTGCTCTTGGTCGAGGACGCCCTCTACACCAACAGCGAGAAGGTGCCCGGCGCGGACGACCCCGAGGCCATCGGCGGGATGCGCATCTTCGACCTCGCGAATCCCCGGAAGCCCCGCTTCGTGAACTACGTCGAGGCCGAGGGGCGGGGGGTCCACCGGCCCATCTACGACCGGGAGCGCAAGCTGCTCTATTGCTCGGCCTTCAAGGAGGGCTGCCGGGGCAAGGTTTTGAGCATCTACGGCGTCCAGGACCCCTTCAGGCCCGAGCTCCTCGGCCAGGCCTGGATCGAGGGCCAGAACGAGGGGGCGGGGGAGGCGCCCTCCTGGGATTTCGCCCAGGTGGGCTGGGGCTGCTGGCTCCACGAGGCCAACCCCTGGGGGAATTTCGCCACCTGCGGCTTCTGGAACGGGGGGGT
>JBBTDR010000350.1:0-2032 GCA_038042665.1 Nitrospinota bacterium | reverse complement strand
GAGCGGACACCCCAGCGGGGCTACAATCTCTCGATCCTCGCGCTGTCGGCCCTGGCCGCCGTTCGCCTCCTGTGGGAATGAGGGGGAGATGCCCGCCCACACGGCCCTCGAGTGGGGCATCATCTTCGCCGCCGCCTTCGGGAGCGGCTTCCTCGTCCGCACCTTCGGCATGGGGGTGGGGATCGCCCTCACCCCCCTCCTCACCCTCGCCTTCTCCGCCCGCTTCTCGCTGGGGCTGATCGCCTTCACGAGCTTCCTGGCCTCGCTGGGCATGGCCCGGGACATGTGGAGGCTGTGGCACGCGCGCACGATGCTGCTCGTGTTCCCCGGGACGGTGGCGGGCATCCTCGGGGGGACGTGGCTGGTGGCGCGGCTGCCCGAGAGCCAGCTCCGGGCCGTCATCGGCGTGCTCTGCCTCCTCTTCGCCCTCCACCGGCTCTACGCGGAGCTGGCCCGGTCCTCCCCCGAGCCCCCCCGCATCCCCCTGTGGCTGGGCGCCCTGGCGGGCGGGCTGAGCGGCCTCTCCTCCGCCCTGGCCAACAGCGGGGCGGTCGTCCTCTCCCTCTTCCTCCACTCGCAAAACCTCTCGAAGACCACCCTCGTCGCCACCCTCTGGGCGCTCTACTTCTTCGTGAACCCCATCAAGCTCCTCGCCTACTGGCAGGCCGACGTGATCGGCGCCGGCACCCTGTGGGCGGGGGCGGCGGGGCTCCCCTTCATCTGGCTGGGGCTCCGGACGGGGGCCTGGACCCACAACCGGCTCCCGCTGCGGGCCTTCAACCTGATCATCCTGGCCATCGCCCTGGCGGGCTCCATCCGCCTGCTGGCGATCCGCTGAGGCGATCTTTCCGGGTCCGCCGGGAGGGAGAGAGGAGGGCTACGCCCTTCTCTCCGAATTGACCAGGTAGATGCCCGCCGCCACGAGCGCGGCGCCGCCGAGCATCAGGGCGGTGAGGGGCTCCGCCAGGATCAGCGCCCCCAGGAACACCCCGAAGACCGGGCAGAGGAACATGAAGGCGCTCACCCGGCCGGCCGGATACCCGGCCAGGAGCTTCACCCAGAGCACCATCGCCAGGCCCGTCCCCACCAGGCCGCCATAGAACACGCCGATGAGGACGTCCGGGTCGGTGATGTCGGGCCACCACTTCCCCCACCAGAGGGCCAGCAGGAGGAAGGGGGGCACCGCCATCAGCTGGGTCCAGGCGGTGATCCGGAAAGGGTCCACCCCCTTGAGGCGGACCTTGAGGAAGAGGCACTGGGAGGACCACACCACCGCGGCCACGAGGGTGAGGGCGTCCCCCAGCCAGGTGGAGCCCCCCTCCGAGGAGAGCTTGTCGCTGAAGAGCAGCACGAGCCCCCCCGCCGAGGCGGCGAAGCCGAGGATGGCCCGGCGCCCGATCCGCTCCTCGGGGATGAAGTAGGCGGCGAGGGCGGTGAGGAGGATGGGCTGGGTGTAGAGGAACAAGGAGGACCGCCCCGCCGTCGTGAACTTCAGCGCATGGTAGAAGACGAGGAAGTTCAGGTTGTGGAGGGCCATGTTCCACCAGAAGTCGGGCATCCCCCGGGGCGGCCGCAGGGGCCCCCGCCGCCAGAGGATCCAGGTGAACACGACCAGGGCCGAGACGAGGCCCCGCATCCAGAGGAAGGTGAAGGGCTCCATCCCCCGGAGGCCGATCTTGCCCACCGGGAAGCTCAGCCCCCACAGGAAGGTGACGGCGCCGATCAACAGGAAAAAACGCAGGGGCGAAGGCTCCTATCGGGTCCCGCGCGGGCGGACGAAGGCCCCGCCGGAGCTGTCCGGGGGCAGGGAGAGCCTCAGCTCGCTCAGCTGGACCTTCGTCTTCAGGTCCTTGTGGCAGGCGTCGCAGCGCGGCTGGGCGAAGGCGGGGACGACGAAGGCCTTCTGCCGCCGGCCGCCCGCCGGATGGCCGCCGTGGCACTGGACGCAGGCGGCCTTCAGCTCGGCGTGGTCGCTGATGCCGTGGAAGGCGCTCTCCGCCAGCTTGAGGATGCGCTCCTCCGGATGGCACTT
>JBBTDR010000349.1:0-1578 GCA_038042665.1 Nitrospinota bacterium | reverse complement strand
AGGGGGTGAAAGCCCTCCAGGTCTTCCGCACGGACGGCTCCGAGGCCTTCACCGCCCTGCGTACGCTCGATAAGGTGAGCGAGAAACAGATCCCGCTCGACCCCCGGGTGGTGCGCAGCATCCGCCTCCAGGCGGCCCGCATGGAGAAGATGGAGAGCATGGGACATGAGGCCCACTTCAAGGAAGCGGCGGCCACGGGGAAGGAGGTTCTCTGGACCGAGGAAACGGCCGGGCGGGACGGGAAGATGACCCACGTCCTCACCTTCCTCAAACCCCTCGAGAACGAGGAGCGGTGCCAGGTCTGCCACGACGCGGATTCCAAGGTCCAGGGGGTGGTGAAGGTGTCCGCCGACATCACGGACATCCACGAGAAGACCGTGGCCCTCCGGAACCGCCAGATCGCCATCGCTTCGGCGACCCTCCTCGCCGTCTCCTTGGCCCTCCTCTTCTTCCTCCGGCGCACCGTCGTCCGCCCCATCCAGGACCTGGCCGCCTGCGCCGACCTGCTCGGCCAGGGACAGTTCGACGTCCGCCAGCCCCGCACCGGGCCAGACGAGATCGGCCGGCTCGGGGAGAGCTTCAAGAACATGGCCCGCTCGCTCAGCCGGGCCTACAGCGACCTCCAGAACAAGAACGCCGAGCTGGAGAAGACCCTCGAGGAACTGAGCGAGAGCCGCCAGAAGGTGGAGCTGCTGGAGGCCCTGAAGGGCCAGCTCTCCAAGTTCGTGCCCGAGTCGGTCAAGCGGCTGCTGGAGGAGAACCCCGAGGCCGACACCCTCGATCAGCAGGACAAGGACATCACCGTCATCTTCCTCGACCTCGAGGGCTACACCCGGATGAGCGAGACGTTCCCGCAGCACATCGTCAACGAGACGCTGCAAAAGTACTTCTCCGCCTACCTGGAGATCGTCGGGGAGTACAAGGGGGAGATCAACGAGACGGCGGGGGACGGCCTGATGCTCATCTTCCAGGGCGACGACCCCGCCGCCCACGCCGCCAACGCCATCGAGGCGTCCATCAAGATCCGGGCCAAGACCGCCCAGATCAACGCCGCCCGCGGGAAGGGCTACCCGGAGGTCTTCGCCAACATCGGGATCAACTCGGGGGTGGCCTCGGTGGGGGCCAGCAAGTTCGAGGCGCCGGGGGGGAGCGCCCGGTGGACCTTCACGGCGCTCGGGCCCGTCACCAACCACGCGGCCCGCATCGGGAAGGTGGCCACCCGGGGCCGCATCATGATCGGGCCCGAGACCGCCCGCCGCGTGAAGGACCGCTACGCCCTCGTGGACATGGGCCGGCACAGCCTCAAGAACGTCCCCGAGCCCATGCCCATCTGCCAGGTGGTCCCGACGGGGGTCATCTACCCGGTCGGAAGCTTCGACCCCGTCGAGGCGGCGGAGGCCGCCAAGGCCCAGGCGGCGGGGGCGGGCTAGTGCCGCGTCTCGTACCTTCGTTCAACAAATCATGGCGCCAACGTGTCATTCCGAGGGAGCCCTTCGCCTCGCTCAGGACAGGCTCCGCGGCCGAGGAATCCGCTTTTGCCTTGCGGTGTCAAGCTGCGCCTGTAGGGGCGCACGGCCG
>JBBTDR010000348.1:0-2989 GCA_038042665.1 Nitrospinota bacterium | reverse complement strand
CTGAGGGAGGTGGAGACCAACCGGAGGCTCTACGATAGCATGCTGCAGAGGACGAAGGAGACGGACCTCCTGGAGGGCCTCAAGACGTCCAACATCCACATCGTGGAAAAGGCGCAGCTCCCGAAGAGCCCCGTCCGCCCGAGCAAGGCGCAGAACATCCTCCTCGCCATGGCGGCCAGCCTCGTCCTGGGGCTCTCCATCGTCACCCTGCTCGATCATCTCGACACGCGCGTCCGCAACCCGCAGGAGGTCGAGGCCATCGCGGGGGCGCCGACGATTGGGGTCATCGCGGACCTGGGCCGGAAGGTCGGGAAAATGCATGGGCCGCTCCAGGCCGGTTCATCGGCCGATAGCGTGCTGCAGGAATGCTTCCGGGAAATGCGCACGATGGCGGCCTTCCGCATGGGAAGCGGCCGCAAGGTCATCCAGCTCACGAGCTGCGTCCCGCGCGAGGGGAAGACGCTCATCTCGGCCAACCTCGCCCTGGCCCTGAGCGACGCGGGAAGGAAGGTCCTGCTGATTGACGGGGACTTCCAGCGCGCGGGGCTTTATGCGTGGTTCCGCATCCGCCGGGAAGCGGGCTTGTTCCAGGTTCTCGCGGGGGAGGCGGAGCCCGCGGAGGTCATCTGGAGGGGAACCAGCACCAGCCTCTCCGTCATGCCGTCGGGGAGGACGAAAGGGGCCTCCCACCGGATCTTCGAGGCATCCGACCTGAAGAGGGTGATCGATTCGGTGAAGGATGGCTACGACTATGTGATCGTCGATTCTCCCCCCATTCTCGTCATCAGCGACCCCCTGGTGTGGTCTCAATGCATGGATGGGGTGTTTTTCGTCGTGGACGTGCAGCAGGTGGATTCGGGCATGCTCCGGCAGGCGGTGGAGAAGCTGAACGACCTGAAGGTCCCGATCCTGGGGGTCATCCTCAACCGGATGACCCGGCATCACCGGTACTACTATTACGGGTACAGCAAGAAATACGGCTATTACTATCAGGGCAGGTCCGGGGAAAAGGCCGAGAGCGCCTAGCGTCCTGAGTCAGAGGTTCGTTGAAGGATAGTATCCGCGTCGTTCATCGGGTCCTTTCCCCGTTGAGGCGGGTGACCGCTCTCTTGCGCTCGCGCGCATCCGAAGCGGGAACGTCCCAATGGGGTGGCGGCCCCGCCGTGGCGGTTTCAGCTGGGTCGAGCCGGAGGGATTTCGCCCCGCAGGCGGGCGGCGGCCGGGTGCCTCGGCTGTGTGACCTCGCCGTGCGGTGGGGCCTTGTGCTCCTCATCGGGTCCACCCCCATGGCTTTCGGCGCGGTCCAGCCGTGGGCCTACCGCGCGATGGCGGCGGCGGTCCTCGCCCTCCTGGCGGTCTGGTCCTTCAAAATGGCCTGGGCCGGGGAGCTGAGGGTCGCGCGGCTCGCGTGCTTGGCCCCGTTGCTCGTCTTCGCGGCGGTCGTCTCCCTCCAGCTGCTTCCCTTGCCCGCGGCGGCGCTCCTGGGCCTCTCCCCGGCCGCCCATGAGCTCTATGGCTGGGCCATCCCCCGCTATCCCGGGACGGCGGAGGCGGCGGGCGGGCTTTGGGGTGGCTTCGGCCGGCCCCTCAGCGTCTATCCCCACGCCACGAAGCAAGAGCTCGCGAAGATCCTCTCCTACATCGGCGTGTTTCTTCTGGTGGTGAACAACGTCCGCACGCGGAGGGACGTCCGGTTTCTCTTGGGCGCGCTCGTTTTCGCCGGATTCGCGTTCTCGCTTCTCGCGATCGCCCAGAAGCTCACCTGGAACGGGATGGCTTTCTGGTTCATCCGCCTGAGCCCCGGGCGCGACCCGTTCGGGCCATACATCAACAGGAACCATTTCGCCGGATACGTCGGGATGATCATCCCGCTCGCCATGGGGTTGCTTCTCAGCCGGAGGCTGGAGCTGGGCCTTGGCGGGGGAGCGCGGAGGTTCCGCTTCCGCCTCGCCGAGTGGGGGGAATCCGGCCGGAGCCGGCTCGCCCTTCTCCTGTTCATGACCGCGGTCATGGCCACCGCCCTTCTCATGTCCCTTTCCCGGGGCGGGATGGTGGGCGCCGTCCTCTCCGTGGCCACCCTTCTCGTTCTTCTGGCCTTGAGATGGAGAGAGGGGCATTGGGGCTTCATGATCTCCGCGGCGGCGATCCTCGCCTTTTTCATCATCGCCTGGATGGGATATGACCAGCACGTGGCCGAACGGATCGGCACCCTCTTGAGCCGGGAGAAGATGATGGGGTCGATGCGGCTCGGGGTTTGGCGGGACGCCCTGCCGATCTTCGCGGACTACCCCCTCTTCGGGACGGGGCTGGGGACCTTCGGCGTCATTTTCCCCCTGTATAAGACCCTTCCGTTCCAGGCGCATTTTCTGTATCCCGAGAACGATTATCTTCAGCTCCTGATCGAGACGGGGCTGGCCGGGGCGGCCGCCATTCTTTCAGCGGTGGCGTTCTTCGTGGTTCACGCGGCGAGGCGCTTCTTTCAGCTCCAGGACATGCGGATGATCGCCCTCGCCGCTGGGGGGATGGGAGCCGGCGCCGCGGCGGCGTTCCACGCCATGGTGGATTTCAGCCTCCACATCCCCGCCAACGCGTTCCATTTCGCCTTGATCATGGGATTGCTGGTGGTCATGGTGAACCTGAGGGGCGGGGAGAGAGAGCAGCGCCTCACCCTCTCCTTCGCCCGCCTTCCCCTCCCCGGCCGTTTCCGGCACCTGGGTTATGCCTTGCCCCCGGCCGCTCTCCTGGCGGCCGTCCTGATGCCGGCGCCCCGGGCGGCGGACGCCGCGCGTTTCGAGAACGGGGAGCGCGCGTTCACGCAAACGCTCATCGCCAATTTCCAAGGCGACCCCGCGCGGGCTCGTGCGCTTGGCGAGGAGGCGGTGCGGGAGTTCCTGGCCGCGATCTCCATCAATCCGTTGAACGCCGCCTATCATTACCACCTGGGGTGGGCGGCCGCGTTCATCCGCCGGATGGGGGGGGCGCTCCCCGG
>JBBTDR010000347.1:0-12022 GCA_038042665.1 Nitrospinota bacterium | reverse complement strand
GACGGGGCTGGTGGTGCTCCTCAAGGGCTTTTTCGCGTAGGGCGGAGGGGCATCTAAGGTATTTGTAGGGGCGGCCCCCCGTGGCCGCCCTCCGGATGGGGCAGGCGCGGGGGCCTGCCCCTACGCCGCGGACGAGGCAATTCTCGCATGGTGAACGGGGCAACGTTCTTCGCGTAACGCGGGGAGATAAATGCCAACCTGGGAGCAGGTGCTGCTCGTCTTCGTCTACGCCTCCATCACCGCCCTGGCGACGGGGCTGGGGGCGCTCCCCTTCCTCTTCGTGCGCGGGGTCTCCGAGCGCGCCGTGGCCTACGCCAACGCCGTGGCGGCGGGGCTCATGCTGGGGGCGAGCTTCGGCCTCATCATCGAGGGCACCGGCCACGGCGCCGTCCAGACCCTGGTGGGGGCGGGGATAGGCGTCGTCTTCATCCTCCTGGCGGGCCGGGCGCTGCATCATCACGAGATGGACTTCGGCGCCATCCAGGGGGCCGGGGCGAAGCAGATCTTCCTCATTGTGGCGGTGATGACCGTCCACTCCTTCTCGGAGGGGGTGGCGGTCGGGGTGGCCTTCGGGGGCGGGGAGGCGCTCGCGGCCCTCATCACCATCGCCATCGCCGTCCACAACATCCCCGAGGGGCTGGCCATCAGCGCCGTCATGCGGCCCAAGGGGGTGAGCGTGCTCTACTGCGCCCTCTGGAGCGTCTTCTCCTCGCTGCCCCAGCCCCTGATGGCGGTGCCGGCCTTCCTCTTCGTCGAGGCCTTCCGGCCCGTCCTGCCCTACGGCCTGGGCTTCGCGGCGGGGGCGATGGTGTTCATGGTCTTCCTCGAGCTCCTGCCCGAGGCCTACGAGCGGGCGAGCCGCCCGGCCGTGGGGCTCCTGGTGAGCCTGACGCTGGGGGGGATGATTTTGTTTCAGAGGTATATCTGAGCGAAGTCAGGGATTTTATGGGATGGAAAATCTTTTGGAGGATAGGGTACACTTATTGAATTCAGGAGGCACATGATGCAATGTTCCGCCTGCCGCCACGAGAACCGCCCGCAGGCCCTCTTTTGCGAGCAGTGCGGCGCCCGGCTAGAGCGCCTCTGCCCCGCCTGTGGCGATGCCGTCCAGCCGGGCGCCCGCTTTTGCGGCCACTGCGGAGGCGCCCTCGAATCTGCTCCCCAAGCGGCGGCTGGGCCCTCGCCGTTGGGCGCGCGGGCGGAGGCCTTTGCGAAGCAGATCCCCAGCTACACCCCCAGGCACCTCGTCGAGAAGGTCCTGACCACGCGCGGCGCCATGGAGGGCGAGCGCAGGCAGGTGACCGTCCTCTTCGCCGACGTGTGCGGCTTCACGGGGATCTCCGAAAACCTGGACCCCGAAGAAGTCCACCGTCTCATGGATCGCTGTTTCGAGATCTTGGCGCATCACATCCACCGCTTCGAGGGGACCATCAACCAGTTCACGGGCGACGGGGTGATGGCCCTCTTCGGCGCCCCGGTCGCCCACGAGGACTCCCCCCACCGCGCCATCCGGGCCGCCTTGGCCATTCAGAGTTCGATGCGGGCCTATGGAGAAAGGGTCCAGCGCGAGCAGGGCCTCAACCTTCAGATGCGGATGGGCGTCAACACCGGAAACGTGGTGGTGGGCAAGATCGGCGATGATTTGCGGATGGACTATACGGCGGTGGGGGACACCACCAACCTGGCCTTCCGTCTGCAGAGCGTCACCGAGCCGGGCACAGTCCTGGTGAGCGAGCACACGCACCGGTTCACGAAGGATTACTTCGAATTCGCCCCTGTGGTGCCGATCGAGGTGAAGGGGAAGAGCCATCCGGTGGCTGTCTACCACGCCCTCCGGCCCAAGGCTGTCCAGTCGCGGCTGGAGGTGGCCGCGAGGCGGGGCCTCACCCCCTTGGTTGCCCGCCAAGCCGAGCTCGACCATCTGATGGCCGCTTTCGCCAAGGCCAAGGAGGGCCACGGCCAGGTGGTCTCGCTGGTCGGCGAGGCGGGCGTGGGGAAGTCCCGCCTCGCGTACGAGTTCAAAGAGCGCCTCCGCGGCGAGGACATCACGCTTTGGGAGGCCTACTGCCCCCCCTACGGCCAGGCCACCCCTTTCTTGCCCCTGGCCCAGATCGTAAAAAAATACTGCGGCATCGAGGAAGGGGACGACGAAGCCAAGATCCGCCAAAAGGTGGGCGCGACCTGAAGACCGTGGTTTTCGCGGGGTCTCCGCGAGGGAGCGGACTTGGCGGCCCAACTCGAAATGACCGTCGAATACCTCAGCTGCATCCTCTCCGTCCGGGTGAAGCACGAGTTGTTGCGGGGCATCAGTATGGAGGACCGGCGGCGGCAGATCTTCGAGGTCGACAAGGCCATGTACGTGGGCGAGAGCCGGCAAAAACCCGTCGTGGTCATCCTAGAGGACATCCACTGGCTCGACCGGACCTCGGAGGAGTTCCTGCTCTATCTGAGCCCGAGCGTGGCCCAGAACCGCATCATGATCCTGGCGCTCCACCGCCCGGAATACCGCTGCCCCTGGGAGACCAGCTCGTGCTACCTGCGGATTCCCATCCAACCGCTCTCCCGCGCGGAGAGCGAGGAGATGCTCCACCGGATGCTCCGGGTCCGGGAGGTGACCCGGGAGGTGAAGGAGCTCGTCCAGGGCAAGGCCGAGGGGAATCCCTTCTTCCTGGAGGAGCTCATCCTGGAGCTGCTCGAGGCCGGCTGGGTCCGCGCGGAGCGGGAGGTCTGCCGGCTCGTTGAGGAGGGAGCCAAAGCCCACGTGCCCGCCACCGTCCAGGACGTCATCATGGCCCGCATCGACCGGCTGGAAGAGCCCCTGAAGCGCACCCTCCAGCTGGCCGCCGTCATCGGCCGCGAGTTCGCCTACACCATCCTGGAGAGGATCGCCGAACCCGGCCACAAGCTGAGCCCCGCCCTTCAGACCCTCCAGCGGTCGGAGCTGATCACGGAGAAAAGCCTCTTTCCTGAGCTGGAGTATATGTTCAAACACGCCCTCACCCAGGATGTGGCTTACGATAGCCTTCTCCTCCGGCGCCGCCGCGAGCTTCACGCGCGTATCGCGGCCGCCATCGAGGAGATCAAGCGTGATTCGCTGGACGAGCACCTCGAAGTGCTGGCCTACCACTACAAGAACGGCGACCGGCCCGAGAAGGCCTTCGAGTTCCTCGTCCGCGCGGGAGAAAAGGCCCTGGAGTTGTGCTCCGTGGAGGTGGCCAAGAGCTATTTCGACGAGGCGCTGGCCACCGCCGCCGGGCTGCCGCGATCCGCGCCCCTCCAGGCGCGGGAGCAGGAAGTGCGGTCCCGCTTGCAGGAGATCGGGGCCTTCTAGCCGCCGCCGCGGGCCCGTTGAGGATGGAGGACGCGGAAAGAGGGCGATGGACAAGGTCAACATTCCCGCCGATCCCGTCCGCCGCGAGTACGCCCGCCTCGCATCGGTCTATGACGAGAAGTGGCGCTTTTACAACGAGGCGACGGCCCGCGCCACGCTGGATCGGATCGAGGTGGCCGGGACCGAGCGGGTTCTCGACGCCGGCTGCGGGACCGGCAACCTCATCCTCTCCCTGCGCCAGAGGTGGCCGCTGCTGAAGTGCTGGGGGGTTGACCTCTGCGGGGAGATGCTCGAGGTCGGGAAGGCGAAGCTCGGCGTGGCCGGCGGCCGCCTCCCTCTCGTCCAAGGCCGGGCGGAGCGCCTCCCTTTCGCGGAGGGTTCCTTCGACCTTGTGATTTCCTGCAACTCCCTCCACTTCGTTCCGAACCCCGCGCAGGCGCTCTCGGAGTTCCGCCGCGTGCTGCGCCCTGAAGGGCGGCTGCTTGTGACCGACTGGTGCGACGACTATCTCACCTGCCGCCTCTGCAGCTTCCTGCTCAGGCTGTGCGGCAAAGACCACGGGCGTCTTCTGAGAAGGGAGGAATTAGAGGTTTTCCTGGGGGCATCCGGGTTCTCTGTCGAGGGAGTCCACACGTTCAAGATCAACTGGCTGTGGGGCCTGATGACGGTCAGCGCCTCAGCGAAGCGCCCAGCCTCTCCACCCCGAAGGTTTCTCACATGACCGGCGACTTCCACGGCGTCTTCCCCTACCTCGTCTCCCCGGTGGACGCCCGGGGGCGGGTGAAGGCCGGAGTACTCGCCCGGCTGGTCGAACGCCTCATCCGGGCCGGGGTGCACGGCTTGACCCCCCTGGGGAGCACGGGGGAGTTCGCGTATCTGACGTGGGAGCAGCGGAAGCGTGTGGTCGCGGCGACGCTGGAGGCCAACGCGGGGAGGGTGCCGGTGGTGGCGGGGGTGGCGGCGGCCTCGACGGGGGAGGCGGTGCGCCAGGCGCAAGAGTTCGAGCGGATGGGGGTGGACGGGATCCTGGCCATCCTGGAGACCTACTTCCCCCTCCCGCCCTCGGGGGTGGAGGGCTACTTCACGGCGGTCGCCGAGGGGGTGGACCTCCCCATCGTCCTCTACACCAACCCCGAGTTCCAGCGGGGGGACCTCGCGCCGGACCTCGTGGCCCGCCTCGCCGAGGTGCCCAACATCCGCTACTTCAAGGACGCCTCGAGCAACACCGGGCGGCTCCTCTCCCTCCTCAACCGGGTGGGGGACCGGATGCGGGTCTTCAGCGCCTCGGCCCACATCCCGCTGGCCGTCATGCTCATCGGGGGGGTGGGGTGGATGGCCGGGCCGGCCTGCCTCATCCCCGAGAAGAGCGTCCAGCTCTACGAGCTGGCCCGGGCGGGGAAGTTCCCGGAGGCGATGGGCCTCCAGCGTGAGCTATGGGAGATGAATCAAGCGTTTGCCCGCCATAACCTCGCGGGCTGCATCAAGGCGGGGCTGGAGCTCCAGGGCCTCCCCGCGGGGGCTCCCCTGCCGCCCCAGGCCCCCCTCGACGCGGCGGCGCGGGAGGAGGTGCGCCAAGTGCTGGAGCGGCTGGGGGCGCTGGAAGGGGGGTTTTGAGAATCCTTATCGGCATCCTTTGGTGGTAAAATTTCCCCAGAGGAGGTGCCAATGGCGAGAGAGTTCAGCGTCATCATCGAGCAGGATGCCGAGGGCTACTATGTGGCCTCCGTGCCCGCCCTCCGCGGCTGCCATACGCAGGCCAAGTCGCTTGATGAGCTGATGGTGCGGGTGCGCGAGGCGGCCGAGCTCTGCCTGGAGGCGGAGGGCGGAGGCGCCGAGCCGCTCGACTTCATCGGCGTCCAGAAGATCATCGTGGCGTGACCCGGCTCCCGAGGATTACAGGAAGGCAGATCATCGCGGCCCTGGAGAAAGCCGGCTTCGAAGTCACGCGGGCCAAGGGCAGCCACCACTTCCTCCGTCACGCCGACGGCCGGGCGACGGTCGTGCCTGTCCACTCAGGTGAAACGATCGGCCCAGGCCGCCGCGGCCCATCCCCAGTCAGGTGAGCCCCTCCTCCTTCATGGCCCGGACGGCGGCCTCGAAGGCGGCGAGGGTTTCGCCGATGATCTCGCCGGTGTGGCAGGTGCCCACCAGGGCCCGGCCCCCGTTGAAGTCCACCCCGTTGAGGATGAGGGCCTGGCGCAGGGCCCGGCTCTTCTCGGGGTGGCGGGCGTCGAGGCGCCGCCAGTCCACCCCGCTCACGTCCTCGTCCGCGCCGTCCCGGGGCGGGGCGTCCGCGCCGAAGAAGATTTTCCAGTCGCTGTGCTCCCCATAGACCTTCCAGGCCACCTTCTCCCGGGCGAGCGTCTCGTTCATCCCGTGGCGCAGCTTAGCGGCCTGCTGGTTGGCGAAGCGGATGGCCGAGCCGTCCGCCACCGAGGCCAGCATGGCCGCCCCCGCCGCCGCCGAGAGGGGGTTCCCGTTGAAGGTGCCGTGGTGGGAGATCTTGGTGCGGCGGTTCTCGTCGGGGTCGGGCTTGGTGGCGAGGTGGGAGAGCACGTCCTCCCGCCCTGCCACCGCCCCGCCCGGCAGGCCGCCCGCGAGGATCTTGGCCAGGGTGGTCACGTCCGGGGTCACCCCGGTCTTCGCCTGGGCCCCGCCGGGGGCCACCCGGAAGCCGGTGACCACCTCGTCGAAGACGAGGAGGGCGCCCGCCCGGCGGGTCTCCCCGCGCAGGGCCTCCAGGAAGGAGGCGGGGGTGGGCACCGCCCCGAAGTGGCCCCCCGTGGGCTCGAGGATGACGGCGGCCACGTCCCCCTTGGCGAGGCGGGCCTTCACCGCGGCGAGGTCGTTGGGGGGCAGCACGGTGACGAGCGCCACCACCTCGGGCAGCTGGCCCGCCTCGGGCTCGGCCGCGTAGGGGGGGTTCACCCCGACCTCGAGGCCCTCGTGCCAGCCGTGGAAGTGGCCCGCGAACTTGACGATGTGGCGCCTGCCCGTGAAGGCGCGCACGAGGCGCAGCGCCATGTGGGTGGCCTCGGTGCCCGAGGCCGTGAAGCGCACGCGCTGGGCGCTGGGCACGAGCCGGCGCACCCACTCGCCCCACTCGATCTCCTTCTCGTGGGAGGCCCCGTAGTGGGTGCCCTTGCGGAGCTGCTCGATGGCGGCGTCGCGGATGAGGGCGGGGTTGTGCCCGTGGAGGAGGGCGCCGTGGCCCATCCAGTAGTCGATGTAGCGGTGGCCGTCCACGTCCCACTTGAGGGGGCCCTCCGCCCGATCGACGTAGAGGGGGAAGGGCTCCATCCGCCGGACGTCGTGGGTCACCGCGTCGGGGAAGAGGCGGCGCGCGCGCTCGAAGAGGGCCCGCGAGGCGGGCAGGGCTTCGGCGTAGGCGTCCTGGAGCTTGGGCGGGGCGGTGGGCCGGGGCATGGGACCCTCCTCCCGAATGGGCATGTGCGGGAACCAGGCGGACGCTACGCCCCGGGCCCGGCCCCGTCAAGAACCGCCTCCCGGGCGGGTTGGGCGGGGGCGATCTCTCTCCGAAGGGCGATCCTTGACGATCCGGAAAACGAAAAGCGCCGGCGGCGGGAGGCCCCGGGACTGGCGATCGCCCTGAATTCGCGGGCCTTGACAGCCCCCGCGCGGCCTTCTATCAATGTCCGCTCGGAACCCCCACGGACGCCCTTGGCGCAGAGGATCCCCCGGGGAGAGACCGCGTGCCCAAATACCCGCACGGCAAGGTTTGGATCAACGGGAGGGTGGTGGCCGGGGAGGAGGCCGCCATCAGCGTCTTCAGCCAGGCCGTCCTCCGCGGCTCGTGCGTCTACGAGGGGGTGCGCGGCTACTGGAGCGAGCGCCGCCGGAACCTCTTCCTCTGGAAGCTGGAGCCCCACCTCAAGCGCCTCGAGCAGAGCATGAAGGTGATGCGGATGGAGTCCCCCTGGACGCGGGAGGACTTCCGCCAAGCCATCCTCGACTGGGTCCGGGCGAACGGCTTCAAGGAGGACATCCACTTCCGCCTGAACGTCTACTTCGATGACGCCGGGCGGCTCGACATGAGGGCCTACAAGCCCGAGGAGGTGGACACCTGCGCCTTCATCGCGGGCGGCCCGCGCGGGGACCGGGCCCGCCAGCAGCAGGGCATCCACATGTGCGTGAGCAGCTGGCGGCGCATCGGGGACGACGCGATGCCCCCCCGCGTGAAGGCCACCGCCAACTACCAGAACAGCCGCCTCGCCTCGGTCGAGGCCCGAGTGAACGGCTACGACGACGCCGTCATCCTCAACCAGAGCGGCAGGGTCTCCGAGTCCTCGGGGGCCTGCGTCCTCATCATCCGCGACGGGGAACTCGTCGCCCCGCCCGTGACGGAGAGCATCCTCGAGAGCGTCACGCGCGCCTGCGCCCTCGAGATGTTCGGGCGCTCGATCGGCCGGGCCGCCGAGCGGCCCGTGGACCGCACCGAGCTCTACGTCGCCGACGAGGCCATCATGTGCGGCTCGGCGGAGGAGGTGACCCCCATCGTCAGCGTGGACCGCGTCGCCGTGGGGGACGGCAAGCCGGGGCCCCTCACCCAGCGCCTCCAGGCGCTCTTCTACGCGGCGGTGCGGGGCGAGGACGAGGCCTACGAGAAGGATTTGATGGCGGTGTATTAGGGAGGAAGGACGATGCACCACGGTGAGGTTTCCCCGGAGATCGCGCAAGGGCTCAAGATTTTGAAGGAGCGGATCGCCGCGGCCGAGGTTCCCTCCTCGAAGCTGGACGAGACGCTGAACCTCGCCACCTGGAACATCCGCGAGTTCGGCAAGAAGCCCCGGCTCGGCGCCTCCATCCATTACATCGCGGAGATCCTGGGCCAGTTCGACCTCATCGCCGTCACCGAGCTCCGGGACAACCTCGATGACCTCCGCAAGGTGCTCGGCATCCTGGGTCCCTACTGGCGCGCCGTCTTCTCGGACTACATCACCGACGCTGGGGGGAACCGGGAGCGCATCGCCTACGTGTACGACAAGCGCGCGGCGGTCTTCACCGGCCTGGCGGCCGAGGCCGATCCGCCCCGGAAGAAGACGAAGGCGGGCGAGTACCTCCCCTCCATCACCTGGTGGAGGAGCCCCTATATCGCCTCCTTCCGGGCGGGCAGCTTCGACTTCGTCCTCGTCACCGCCCACATCCGCTGGGGCTCGGGGGAGAAGGCGCGGATCGCCCCCCTCAAGCTCCTGGCCGAGTGGATCGACCAGCGCAGCAAGGAGAAGTACACGGACGACAAGGACATCATCCTCATGGGCGACTTCAACATCCCCGAGGTGGACGATGAACTCTTCAAGGCGATCACGAGCAAGGGCCTCCAGGTGCCGGCGGCCCTGCGCGGGGTGAAGCACGGCTCGAACCTCGCCAAGGACAAGCGCTACGACCAGATCCTCCACCATCCCGTTTTCACGAAGTCCTTCACGGACCACGCGGGGGTGCTGGACTTCCACGCGGGCGGCCACGCGGCGCTTTTCCCGGGCGCGAGGATGAGCAAGGGGGAGTTCACCTACCAGCTCTCCGACCACCTGCCGCTCTGGGCGCAGCTCGACGTGGACGTGGAGGAGGAGCGCATCGATCAACTCATCACGGAAGCGCCGCCCGGCGGAAGGGAGCGCTGATGCCCATCGGCCTCGCGGACATCTGGGACTTCCACACCGACCTCCGGTTCATGGTGAACCTCGCCCCGGACAAGGCCTACCTCGCCGAGCAGATCGACCTCCCCGCCGCGGCGAAGCTGGGCGGCGTCTTCAGCGCCACGGGCCGCCACGCGGGCGCCCCCCAGGCCGAGCAGCTCAAGCTCCTCGAGGCGGACCTCCGCCTCATCCGCCAGGCGCCGGGGATGACGGTGGTGCTCCAGAAGGCCGACCTCCCGGGCGCTGGGCGGCAGGTGCTCCACGCCGAGGGGGTCTACTTCATCGAGCGGGAGAGCGACCTCGGGCTCCTTGGCTGGATGTGGGAGCAGGGCTTCCGCTTCCTCGGCCCCCTCTACAACGAGGACAACGCCCTGGGCGGAGGCGCCAAGGGCGATCCCACGCGGGGCCTCACCCCCCTGGGCCGCGACCTGCTCATGCGCGCCTGGGAGAGGGGCTTCGGGGTGGACTGCGCCCACGCCAACCACAAGACGAAGGACGACATGATCGACCTCGCCCTGGTGACCGGGAACCCGATCCACTATTCCCACGGCCACCTGGACGAGCCCGCCGTCTCCGCCTTCGGGGAGCGGGGGCTGCCGCGCGCGAGCGCCCGGCGGCTCTTCGAGACGGGGGGGCTCGCGGGCTTCTCGCCGCACGCGGGCTTCTACGGGGCCTTCGACCGGCTGGTCGAGGAGATCGGCTTCCTGGCCGAGGTGGCCCCTCACCAGGTGTCCCTCGGGAGCGACTTCGCCGGGACGCACACCCCCGGCCCGGGCGGGCTGCGGATGTTCCCCGAGATCAAGGGGGTGTGGGCCGTCCCCGCCTTCGCCGAGCGCCTGGCCCGGCTCCACGGGGAGGACTTCGCCCGCTCCTTCTGCGGAAGGGCGCTCAAAGAGCTCCTCCTGCGGACGCTGCCCTAGTGTTGCGTCCCCGAAATGGTTTTCAGGAATGGGGACCCCGTGGAAAAGGTTGTCATTCTGAACGGAGCGAAGCGGAGTGAAGAATCTGCTTCTTGTTTTGTTATAGAGATAAAGCAGATTCTTCGCTGCGCTCAGAATGACACCGCAAGGCAAAAGCAGCTTCCCCGGCCGCTACTTCCGGGTTGTGGCGGGCACCGCCACCCAGCGGCTTGCCGCTTGGGGTGCCCCTCACCCCGGCCCTCTCCACCGCGGCTGATCTCGCCGCGGGCCGGAGGGAGAGGGAGAAGGGCCGGTTCCGGCACAGGGACGATGCATCGAGATTCCACCTGAACTCCACGCCCGCCGCGCGTTAACAATCCGGGAGAGCCCCTTGGCCCGGCTCCTCGAACACGACTCCCTCGAGCTCCTGGAGCGCCACGGCGTGGCCGTGCCCGCGCGCGCGCTCGCCTCCTCGCCCGAGGAGGCCGCCTCGGCCGCGGCGCGCCTGGGAGGAAGGGCCGTCCTCAAGGCGCTCGTCCCGGTGGGCAAGCGGGGCAAGGCCGGGGCGGTCAAGCTCGTCTCCTCGCCCGGGGAGGCCCGGGCCGAGGCCGCGCGCATCCTGGGGATGACGGTGCGGCGCTTCCCGGTGCGGCGGCTCCTCGCGGTGGAGGCCCTGGCCATCCGGCGGGAGTTCTTCCTCTCCCTCACCTTCGACTGGCGGACGAAGTCCCCCCTCCTGCTCTTCTGCGCCGAGGGGGGGATGGAGGTGGAGGAGATCGCCGCCCGGCGCCCGGACCGCCTCCTGGAGCTCCCCATCGACATCACCCAAGGGCTCTCCCCCGCGGACGCGCTCGGCCTCGCCCGGCGGGCGGGCCTCGCGGGGGAGATCGCCGGGGCCGCCGCGCGGGCGATGGGCGGCCTCTACGGCCTCTTCCGCGCCCGCGACTGCCGGATGGCGGAGGTGAACCCGCTGGCCGAGCTTGAGGACGGGCGCCTGGTGGCCGCCTCGTGCGCCCTGGAGGTGGACGATCAGGCCCTCTTCCGCCACCCCGACCTGGAGGAGAAGCTCGGGGAGGAGCAGGGGAACGGCTGGCGGCCCCTCACCCCTCTTGAAAAGAAGGTGCGCGAGATCGACGCCCTCGACCCCCACGTCGGGGCCATCCGCTTCAGCGAGATGGAGGGCGACATTGGCTTCATGGCCTCGGGCGGGGGCTATGGCCTCGCCAGCCTGGAGGAGATCCTCCGCCGGGGGGGCCGGCCCGCCTGCACCTTCGACATCACGCCGGGCCGCTACGAGGAGAAGATGCGCCGCATGGTGCTGGCCGTGCTCTCCAAGCCGGGCTTGAAGGGCCTGGTGCTGGCCGCCAACGTGAGCAACTTCGCCCGGGTGGACGTGCGGGTGGCAGGCATCGTCCAGGGATTGAAGGAGGCAGGGAGGGATTACACGAAGTTCCCCGTCCTCGTGCGCTACGCCGGGCCGGGGGCCGGGGAGGCCCGCCGCTTGGTTGCGGAGGTGCCCGGCGTCGAGTGGCGCGGGGAGGATTTCTCCCTGGAGGACGTCTGCCGCCGGATCGCCGAGCGCGCCTATGGAGGAGGGGAGAGGTGAGCATCCTCCTCGACGGCTCGACGCGCGTCCTCATCCAGGGCGCCACCGGGGCCGAGGCCCGGCGCCTCATCCCCACCATGACAGCCTATGGCACCCAGGTGGTGGCCGGGGTCTCCCCGGGCAAGGGCGGGGAGCGGGTGGAGGGCATCCCCGTCTACTCGGCCGTCGCCGATGCCCTGAAGGAGCACGCGGTGGACCTCTCCGTCCTCTTCATCCCCGCGCGCTTCGCCAAGGCGGCGGCGCTCGAGGCCATCGAGGCGGGCGTCCCCGCCCTCCACATCCTGGCCGAGGGGGTGCCCCACCACGACGCGAGCGAGGTCCTGACGCGCGCCAAGCGGGCGGGCGCCTTCGTCATCGGCCCGAACAGCCAGGGGATGGTGAGCCCGGGCAAGGCCAAGGTGGGGGGCACCGGGGGCGAGGTGCCCCACCTCATGTTCCGCCCGGGCCCGGTCGGGGTGGTGAGCCGCAGCGGGGGCATGGGGGCCGAGATATGCCTCTTCCTCACCCGGGCCGGGATCGGCCACACGACCTA
>JBBTDR010000346.1:4420-10208 GCA_038042665.1 Nitrospinota bacterium | reverse complement strand
TAGCTCAGGCGGTAGAGCATCTGCCTTTTAAGCAGAGGGTCGCTGGTTCGAATCCGGCACGGCTCACCACCGCGTCCCCGTCGTCTAGCCCGGCCCAGGACACCGGCCTTTCACGCCGGCAACGGGGGTTCGAATCCCCCTGGGGACGCCAGCATAACGTCGGTAACTCCCACCGCCTCGGGCCTGAGGTGGAGGGTCAGCTGCCTCGTCCATCTCTCGGTCCTCGAAGGGGAGAAGCTTTTCGTGATTGGCGACAAGAACGTCCTTGCAGGATATGCTCAGTAAGGGCGAACTCCAGCCACGTGAGGCCGGGAAGCAGCTTTGCCTATGTGAATTCTTCCCCTTAATTGCCGCTGTCCTCGCCGCCAACTGGTAGCTCGCGGATCCGGTAACGCCCTTCCTCGACTACGACAAGACTTCCTTTCTCCAAGCCTTCGGCTGAGCTTTCCAGCAGCCGCGAGAGACGCTCAATCACACGGGAAGTGCGTGTGTTGTGAAGCCGGAAGAGAATAATTCCAATGCGCTGCTCACGGGCGAGGGCTGCGATTTCACCAAAATCGAGGTCGAAGGTCAGGAGGATTCTGCTCTCGGAAATGGCTCGGGAGAAAATCTCTTCGTCGGTTGCGCGCGGCATTCCCATGTCCCGAAGATGGGCCGCGTCGTGGCCGTGCTCCCGCAGCCAGCGGACAACACGCACATCCACGCCCATGTCGGCGAGAAAGCGCACTCAACCCCCTATGAAATGTGGACTTGCTCCTGGGTGAGCCAAGCGGCGTATTCCACGGCCTGCTGGATGTCCTCGCGCTCCAGGTCTGGATAGCCTTCCAGTATCTCCTCGAAGGTAGCCCCGTGGGCAATCTGCCCGACGATGACAGAGACGGGAATCCGCATCCCTCGGATGCAGGCCTTTCCGCCCAGGATTTTCGGGTCGAAAGTGATGCGCTCAAACATCGCCCCTTACCTCCCAAATACATTTTACACCAGACCTTTCACTCCGTGCTAATGCGGAAAAAAGCCTCCCCCTTCCAGTTTATTTCAAAGCAGACACCGACGCTAAACGGGCTTACCCCCTGGGGACGCCAGGATTTTTCCCGATGGTCTTCTCTGCGAAGCAAAGGGCCGGGGCGCGCGCCGGGGCCCCTCGGTTTTGGCGGGAAATCTTGGCGCGCCCTAGCCCGTGTACTCCAGGATGTGCATCCCCAGCCCCCAGCGGTCGCTGATGTAGATGAGGCCCGTCTTGCGGTCCACGAAGACCTCGTTCGTCTGGGGGGAGAAACGCTCCCGGTTCCCGGCCGGGATGTAGTAGCCCGCCTCCTTGGGCGCGAAGGGGTTGGACCAGTCCACGATGCGGAGCCCGGCGTTGAACCAGGTGACGAAGAGGAGGTCGTCCTTCTTCATCCAGTGCCAGACGTTGTGGGAGCCGTAGCGCGAGCCCTGGCTGCACCAGAAGGGGTCGAGGGGCCGCATGGAGGCGGGGTCGATGGGGTAGGGCTGGAAGGTGCTGACGGGCAGGGGGGCGTGGATGTTCCGCAGGTCGTAGAAGGTGACGAAGGCCGGGGGGTGGGCGCAGTTGACGGTGTGGGTTTCGGTCACCGAGATGCCGAACTCCGAGCCCGGCGGGACGATGAAGGTGTGGCTCGCCGGCGACCAGCCGTGGGTCTCGTAGGGGTTGTGGCGCCAGAGGAACTTGGGCTTCGCGGGATCGGCCAGGTCCCACATGCAGATGCCGCCCTTGCGGAGCGCCCCCGAGACGTAGCGGCCGCAGGGGATGCCCTCGTGGAGGTCGCAGCCGCGCGGGCCGACGAGCTCCAGGTCCCAGGTGGGCTCCTCGGACTCCTTCTGGCCGGGCACCCAGGCCTCGCCGATGTAAGCTGGATTCAGCGGGTCCTTGAAGTCGTGGATCAAGAGCACGCGGCCCCGGTAGCCGTCCCGGAAGCCGCCCGAGTACATGAGCTTGCGGGCGGGGTCGTAGACGGGCCGGTGGATGCCGGGCATGTCGGTCACCACATCCTTGACGAACTTGGGGTTGCGGGGGTCGGAGTTGTCCCAGAGGCGGAGCCCTGGCTTCACGCCGGGGTCGGCGCAGCCCGGGCGCACCTCGGTGTTGGTGACGAGGACGTCGTCCACCAGGAGCACCTTGTGGGAGCGGCCCCAGGGGCTCTCCCCGATCTGCCGGATGACCTTGGGCCGCTTCGGATCCGAGACGTCGAGGATGGTCATCCCGTTCTCGCCGTAGAGGCCCGTGCGCTTGACGTAGCAGACGCCCTCGCGCACCCGGATCTGGAAGCCGTCCCCCCAGCCGTTCAGGCCGCTGTGGGCGACGAGGCGGACGTTCCTCTTCTCCTCGGGCCGGGGGCCCGTGAGGCAGCTCGGGTACTCTTTCTCGGGCTTGGGGGCCTCGTAGTGCGGTCTCGGCATGAATCTCCCCTCGGGCCTGGGGCCCGCGCGGTTCTCGCCGCTCCCCGGCCAGCCGCCGGGAGGCTATTTCACCGACGCCTCCCAGACGTAGAGCGTCTCGTCGTGCCGGGGGGTGAAGGTCACGCTCTTGCGGTAGGCGAAGACGTCGTGGGTCTGGTAGTAGAGCTTGAACAGGGCCCGCTCCTTCAACTCCCGGGTCACCTTCTCGAACTCGGCCTGCTGCCGCTCGGGGTCGGCGGTCGCCACGGCCTTGTCGATCTGGGCGTCCAGGTCCCCGAAGCAGTGGGCGCTGCGGAAGCCCTTGCAGGAGACGAGCGCCTTGGTGATGAGGCCGGGGTCGCCGGTGCCGTTGCCGAAGGCGTGCATGAAGACCACCGGGCCCTTCTTCTTGCCGGACTGGTAGGAGTTGTACACCTCGTTCCAGAGCGAATAGGCGAGGGCCTGGCACTTGGCGTTCAGGCCCGCCTGTTGGAGCATGCCGGCCGTGGCCTCGCAGGCGGGCTTGTCGGCCGGGTAGCGGCCCACGGTGGCGACGATGGGGATCTCCTCGCCCTTGTAGGGGGACTTCTTCAGGTGCTCCTTGGCCTTCTCCAGGTCGTAGCCGTACCACTTGTCGCCGGGGTTGTAGCCCGCGTAGTTCCAGGGGTGGAAGAGGGAGCCCACGGGGTTGGAGCGCCCGCCCATGATGGTCCTGCCGATCTTGTCGGCGTCGATGGCGTGGTTGATCGCCAGCCGCAGGTTGAGGTCCGTGAGCAGGTTGGGCTCCCGGGTGAGGAAGCTCATGAAGAAGATGCGCACCGAGGGGACCGCCGCCACCTGGATGGCCGGATCCTCCTCCAGCGCGGGCACGAACTGCTCGCGCACGTCGTTGATGACCTCCACCTCCCCGAGCCGAAGGGCCTGGACCCGGGTGGAGGCCTCGGTGATGGTGCGCAGGATGACCGTCTGGGGCCGGTTGGGGTACATCTTGTCCCCCCACCAGTTCGAGTTCGCCTCGAACACCATCCGCTGGCCCTTGGTCCATTCCTTGAGGATGTAGGGGCCCGACCCGTAGCTGGTGCGCGCGATGAGGGCCTTGTCGAGGTCCCGCGTCTGGGGGGACATGACGTGGCCCCAGCGGTCGAGCCGGTTCAGGGTTCCGTTGTCGTTCACCTTGTTGTGCCAGACGAGGGTGTGTTCATCGACCGCCTCGATGCGGTCGAAGGTGGCGAAGTAGGGCAGCTGGCGGCTCTTCAGATCGGGCAGGAAGACCCGGCCCATGGAGTACTTCACGGCCTCGGCCGTGACCGGGGCGCCATCGGCGAATTTCACCCCCTTCCGCAGCGTGAACTTGATCTGGGTGGAGCTGAGCCTCTCCCACCTCTCGGCCAGCCAGGGGATCTGCTTGCCCGTCCCCGTCTCGCTCGAAACGAGGGTGTCATAGGTCCACCGCCAGACGATGGTGGCGTTGGCGTTCGAGCTCTGGTGGGGGTCCATGCTCGGGGGCTCGCCCGTCAAGACGATGGTGATCTTGCCCTTGGCGGCGTCCGGGGAAGGGGGGAGGAAGAGAGGCGAGGCCAGGATCAGCAATACCGCTATCCATCTGCCCATTGGGGTTCCTCCTGACCGATTGGCAGGCAAGCTGGCCGTGGCCGCAGGACCAATATCGGCGCGGGAGCGCGCCAATCGCGATGGGAGCGTTATCCATCCGGCCCCTCCCCCCTGTCAAGGGCGGGCGCTGGGGCCGGCCCAACGAGCGGGGGCGTGTTTCACATAGAGGAACATCCGTCGCCCGAGGGCGGGGAGAACCCGCCGGGTTCTCATGCCCACCCGCATTGCCGCGGCCAGGAAGTCGAATTAGGATAGGGGGTGCAGCGCCACACTCTCCCACGCAAGAGGCACTTTCTTTCCGCGGGTTTCCGCGAGGGATCGCCATGAAAACTTATCCCAAGGGAATTGTCGGAGCGCCCGTCACGCCCTTCACGCGGGATGGACGGGTGGACCTGGAGACGTTCGGCAAGCAGGTGGACTTCCTGATCCGCCAAGGGGCCCGTCCCTTTCTCGCGTGAGCGGAGGAGAGCCGCCGATGTGCGCGTTGCGCTTCGTCGACCTGAGCAGTCCCATGGAGAACGGCTCCCACGAGCCGCGCCCGCCCGAGATCGAGTTTCTCGACCACAAGACCAACGCCGCGCGCACCGCCCAGAAGTACGGCGTGCGCCCCGAGGATCTCCACGACGGGCTGGGCGGAGGGATGGAGTTCATCAAGGTCTCCACCCATTCGGTGACCCACATGGACGCCCCCTACCACTACGGCCCCACCGTGGCCGGCAAGCCCGCCCGCCGCATCGACGAGGTGCCGCTCGAGTGGTGCTTCGCGGACGGGGTGCGGCTGGACCTGCGCCACAAGAAGACGGGCGACTACATCACCGCCGCCGACATCGAAGAGGCGCTCAAGAAGATCGGCTACCAGGTCAAGAAGGGGGACATCGTCCTCCTCTGGACCGGGACGGGCGAGAAGCGCGCCGACCCCAACTACGACGAGCTCCACCCCGGCATGAGCATCGAGGCGACCGAGTACCTCCTGGACCGAGGGGTGATGATCATCGCCATCGACGCCTTCGGCTTCGACCGCCCCTTCAGCTTCCAGTCCAAGGACCTCAAGGCGGGCAAGCGCGAGGGCTGGATGCCCTGCCACCACATCCTGGGCCGCCGCCGCGAGTACCTCCAGATCGAGCAGGTGTCCAACCTGGGCGCCATCCCGCGCCCGCACGGCTTCAAGGTGGCCTGCTTCCCCATCCACATCAAGGGGGCCACCGGCGCCTGGGTGCGCCCCGTGGCCATCGTCGAGGATTGAAGAAGCGCCCATCCTCACAGGAGAAAGAGAATGGCCAAGAAGCGAGACGATCTGATGAACGACCCCACGTTCGCCGAGGCCGTGCCCGTCGGCCAGCGGCTCATCGACAAGCCCGACCTCCCCTCCGAGGGCATGCTGCGCACCCACGCCGCCGAGGCCGAGACCGTCCCCGGCCGGGGCCAGCTCAAGATGGGCCGCGCCCGCCAGTTCACCATCTTCTGCGACGAGCCCTCGCGCATCGGCGGGAACGACGAGTTCCCCAACCCGCTGGCCTACCTCAACATGGCGGTGGGCTTCTGACTGCTCACCCAGGTCGCGCGGTACGCGCACATGATGAAGATCGAGCTCAAGAGCGCCAAGTGCCGGATCGAGATGGACAACTACGTGCGGGGCTCCGTCCTCAAGGGGACGGTGAAGGCCGGCGTCAGCGAGATGCGCACCTTCCTCTCCTTCGAGACCGACGCCCCCGCCGACCGCATCGCGCTCTTGGTGCGCAACGCGAAGCAGGGCTGCTACGCCGAGCAGATGATCGTCGAG
>JBBTDR010000346.1:0-4320 GCA_038042665.1 Nitrospinota bacterium | reverse complement strand
ACTAGCGGGCGGCGGGACGCCCGGATTTCATCTCCCACCACAGGCGCATTCATTTTTGCGGAGGCGGTGATGCCCAAGATGCTGGGTGCCAGGTACCTGGCGGAGCTTCTCGTGGCCTATGGCGTGAAGGCCATCTTCTTCAAGCCTTCGATTCTGAGCAAGATGCTGGCGCAGATGGACGACCTGCCCATCCGGCGCATCCACACCCACGGCGAGAAGGCCGCCGCCTACATGGCCGACGGCTACGCCCGCGCCTCCGGGCGCCCGGGCGTCTGCGCCGCCCAGACGGTGGGGGCCGGGAACCTCGCGGCGGGGCTCCGCGACGCCTACATGGCCCACAGCCCGGTCATCTCCATGATCGGCGGGCGCTTCGGCGCCACCAAGCACAAGGGCGCCTACCAGGAGGTGGACGACTATCCCATGTTCGCCCCCGTCACCAAGGCGAACCTCCAGGTGGACGAGGTGGGCCGCATCCCCGACCTGGTGCGGCAGGCCTTCCGCGAGGCGACCACGGGCTCGCCCGGCCCGGTGAACCTGCAGTTCTACGGCAACCACGCCGAGATCGAGAAGGAGGTGGCCGAGCTCGACTTCATCGTCGAGGACATCTACAAGCAGCTCCCCCCCCACCGCCCCGCTCCCGAGGCCGAGGCCATCCGCAAGGCCCTCGCCCGGCTCCAGGCCGCCCAGCGGCCGGTCATCGTGCTGGGGGGCGGCGCCCGCACATCGGGCGCGGGTCAGGAGGCCCTCGCCCTGGCGGAGAAGCTCAACATCCCCATCGCCACCTCCGTGGGGGCCCGCCCGCTGGTCCCCGAGTTCCACCCGCTCTACTTCGGGGTCCCGGGCACCTACTCCCGCGACTGCACGAACGACATCATGCTGCTGGCCGACTTGGTCCTGTTCGTGGGGAGCGAGACGGGCGGCCAGATCACCCACTTCTGGAAGGTGCCCAAGCCCGGGACCGAGGTCATCCAGATCGGCATCGACCCGCGCGACCTGGGCAGGAATTATCCCAACTCCGTCTCCATCATGGGGGACGCCAAGGTCTCCCTCCAGGCCCTGCTCGACGCCTCCCAGCCCATGGCCCCCAAGGGAGGCTGGGTCCAGGAGGTGCAGCGGCGGGTGGCCGGGTGGCGCAAGGAGCAGGAGGCCCACCGCAACTCCTCCGCCGTTCCCATGCGGCCCGAGCGCATCCTGAAGGAGCTGGGGGAGTGCCTGCCGGACGACGTGCTGCTCGTCTGCGACACGGGCCACTCGGCCGTGTGGCTCTCCCAGCAGTTCTGGAAGGACGGCGCGAAGTGGGACCTCATCAAGTGCTCGGGCACCCTGGGCTGGGCCTTCCCGGCCGCCCTGGGCGCCAAGTGCGCCCTGCCGGAGCGGCCGGTGGTGTGCTTCTGCGGCGATGGCGGCTTCTACTACCACCTCCAGGAGCTCGAGACGGCCGTCCGCTGCAAGATCCCCTCGGTCACCATCGTCAACAACAACAGCTCCATGAACCAGGAGCGCAACGTCTACATCCCCGCCTACGACGGGAAGCCCTCCGAGAAGTGGGGGGACATGTGGATATTCACCAAGGTCAACCTCAGCCAGATCGCCCGCGACTTTGGGGCCGAGGGCTTCCGGGCCGAGCGCCCCGAGGAGATCGCCCCCGCCGTCCGCCAGGCCCTCGCCTGCGGCAAGCCCGCCCTGGTCGAGGTCGTCAGCGACCCGCTGGCCATGGGCGAGCGGGCGAAGGTGTAAGCGCCGATCCCGCTCCGGCGGGAGGGCCTTTCGGCTGGTCTTGAGCGCGCGGGCGGAGCGCCGCCCCGCGGATGGGCCGCGCTGAGAAAGCGGTTTCTCCCCGGCGGGCGCGCCCCGCCCCGACAGGAGGTCTTCCCGACGATGCGCCGCCAAGCCCCCCGGGCCGAACAGAACTGGATCTTCGACAACTTCCTCGCCCTCTCCCCGAACGAGGACGTGCTCCACCCCGGCATCCTCGGCACCCGCCTCGAGCGCGGCTTGCGGTGGATCGACCTGAACTCGGTCTACAAGCGGATCACGGGCCGGCGCTCCATCCCGCCCGCCTGGGCGCGCCAGGCGGGGGTCCAGGAGAAGAAGGCCAAGGACGCCCTCGCCGCGGGCCACGCCGCCACCGCCACCATGCACTACCACCGCGCCGCCATCTGCCACGGGCGGGCCCAGCACCTCATCCCCGTGGACGGGCATCCGAAGAAGAAGGAGTACTACGCGGGGGTGCAGCGCTGCCACGCCAAGATGCGCGAGCTCCTGGGCGGGGGGATGACCAAGCACGAGGTCGAGTTCGACCCGGGCAAGCGCGCCTACGTCTACTTCTGGCCCGCCCCGGGCCAGGGGCCCAAGCCCACCGTGCTCATCATCCCGGGCATGGACATGATCAAGGAAGACGCCATCAACCCCTGGAACAACTACTGCCACCAGCGCGGCATGAACGTGTGCGCGATGGACGGTCCCGGCCAGGGCGAGTGCAACATCCACCAGGTGTGGGTGGACCACCACAACTACGCCCGGGCCGGCGCCAAGGTGGTCGACTTCCTCTGCTCCCGCCCCGAGGTGGACCCGGGCAAGATCGCCCTCTTCGGGATGAGCATGGGCAGCCGCTGGACGGTGGAGATCGCCGCCCACGACCCCCGGCCCAAGGCGGTCGTGGGCCAGATGGCCAACGTCGGGCCCTCGGACATCATCTTCAACCAGGCCCAGCCCAACTTCCGCCGCATCTACATGTACATGTCGAACATCCAGGACGACCAGAGGTTCGACGCCTTCATCGAGGAGCGCGACGGCATCTGGCTCGGCACCGCGGCCAAGATGAAGGCCGACTACCTCCTCGTGGCGGGGGACATGGACGAGCTCTGCGCTCCCGAGGACGTCGAGGTCTTCATGAACACCCTGACCTGCCCCAAGGAGCTCTGGCTCTACGAGGGGGTCTTCCACCCCATGGGCGAGGTGGCCGCCGACATGTACCCGGCCATCATGGACTGGATCCTCGACACCCTGAACAAGGGCCTCCCGGCCGGCCACGACAAGCGGGTGCTCATCACCGGCCAGGTGTAGGCGAGGGGCCTTCCCCCGGGGAGGGGGCGCCCGGCCGCCGGAAAATCATAGGAAGGCATTTCGGCAGGAGGACGATCGCGTGCGCTTCAGCCTTCATCTTGTGCCCGATGACCTCGGCCTCATCGCCAAGCGGGCGAAGTTCGCCGAGGAGAACGGCTTCGACCAGCTCTGGATCGCGGAGAGCCACCTGACCTGCCGGGACCACAACGTGGCCCTCGCCGTGGCCATCCTGAACACGAAGAAGATCCCCCTCGGCCCGGGGGTCACCAACCCCGTGCTCCACGACAACAGCGTGGCCGCCAGCGCCATCGCCACCCTGGACGAGCTCTCGGGCGGGCGCGTGCTCTTCGGCATCGGCTCGGGCGACACCCCGGTCTACACCCTGGGGAAGAAGATGGCCAAGCTGGCCACCCTGCGGGAGGCCATCCGCCAGATCCGCGCCTTCGTGGCGGGGGAGGAGGTGGAGTACGCCCCGGGCGTGAAGGTTAAGATGTGGTCCAAGCGCAAGATCCCCGTCTACACCTCGGCCGAGGGCCCCAAGACCATCCGGCTGTCGGCCGAGGTCGCCGACGGCGTCATCATCGGGAGCGGGGTTTTCCGGGAGACGGTGGAGTGGGCGGAGGGCCACCTCCGCGAGGGCCTGAAGCGGCGGGACCGGTCCCTGGGGCCCCTCGACGTCATCTACGGCGCCGTCATCTCCGTGGGGAGGGACGGCCGGGAGGCGCGCGAGCGGGTGCGCGCCCGGGTGGCCAACCGCGCCCACCACAACTTCCGGATGACGCTGGAGTCCGTCCCCGATGAGCACAAGCCCGAGATCCAGCACCTGCTCGGCCACTTCGACGTGAGCGACTGGAGGAGCCCCAAGCACGCCGGCCTCATCACCGACTACATCCTGGACCGCTTCACCATCGCCGGCACCCCGGAGGACTGCATCCGGCGGCTCCACGCGATGGAGGGCTACGGGGTCAGGAGCCTCATGATCGATCCACCCGTCCAGGGCTTCGACGAGGCCCTGGAGCTGTTCGCCAAGGAAGTCATGCCGCACTGCCGCTGAGGCGGATACCCGGAGGAGAGCCCATGTCACCATCGCACGCGAGAGTCCCCGAAAGCCACGCCGCCATCCTGAAGAGCAAGTCCCTGGTCTTCCTCGCGACCACCAACGCGAACGGAGAGCCCCAGGTCTCCACCGTGTGGTTCGACACCGAGGGGGACCTCATCCGCGTGAACTCGGCCAAGGGCCGCCTCAAGGACAAG
>JBBTDR010000345.1:0-8423 GCA_038042665.1 Nitrospinota bacterium | reverse complement strand
GCCCGGGCGCTGGGCAACCGCGCCATCCTGGCCAACCCGGGCGACATCCGCGGGGTGGCCCGGATCAACAAGAGGATCAAGAGCCGGGACTTCTGGATGCCCTTCGCCCCCACTCTCCTCGCCGAGCGGGCCGACGACTACCTCGTCAACCCCAAGCGCCTGTGCTCGCCCTACATGATGATGACCTTCGACAGCACCCCGCGCGGCCGCGAGGACCTGATGGCCGCCTGCCACCCCTACGATGCCACCATGCGGCCTCAGCTCCTCGAGCGCGCCTGCAACCCCGAGTACCACCGCCTGATCTCCCACTTCGAGCGCCTCACCGGGATCGGCGGGGTGCTGAACACCTCCTACAACCTGCACGGGGAGCCCATCGTCTCGAGCCCGGAGGACGCCATCCGCACCTTCGAGGCCTCGGGCCTGCCGCACCTCGCCCTCGGCCAGCACCTCATCTCGAAGCGGACGGCCGATCACTTTTGATCGGGGCTCTCTCCCGCCCGGCGGAGCCGCCATGAAGATCGCTCTCGTCCGGTCCGCGGTCCACCGTCAGGGAGGGGTGGAGCGCTACGTCTGGCTCCTCGCGCGCGAGCTGGCCCGGCGCGGCCACGAGGTGCACCTCCTCGCCCGGCGCTGCCCCGAGCCGCCCCACCCTTCGGTGCGCTTCCGCCCGGTCCCGGCCCGGGGGCTCTTCTCCTTCCAGAAGGTGCTGGGCTTCGCCCGGGGGGTCCAGGAGATCCTCGCGCGCGAAGCGTTCGACATCGTCCACTCCTGCGACCGGATCTTCTCTTGCGACATCTACCGCGCGGGGGAGGGCGTCCACCGCGAGTGGCTGGAGGTGGCCGCCCGCCATCTCTCTCCCTGGCGGGCCGCCCTGCGCCGCCTGGACCCGCTCCACGCGGCGCTCTGCCGCCTCGAGCGCCGCCTGATGGCCGGGGGCGGCGCCCGCCGTGTGACGGCCATCAGCCGGCGGGGGGCGGAGGAAATCCGGCGGCACTTCGGGCGGGAGGAGGTGCCGGTCATCTACAACGGGGTGGACCCGGAGGAGTTCACCCCTCCCCGGGAGGGGGAGCGGGAGGCGATTCGCCGCCGTCTCGGGGTGGCCGATGAGGCGTGGGTGGTGCTCCACGTGGGGAGCGGCTTCTTCCGCAAGGGCCTCCGCTACCTGCTCATGGGCTTCGCGCGGCTGGAGGACAGGAGGGCCCTCCTCATCGTCTCCGGGCGCGGCTCGGCGGGCCCCTACCGCCGCCTGGCCGGGCGGCTGGGGGTGGCGGACCGGGTGCGCTTCGTGGGGATGGACCCGCCCCCCGCCGGGCTCTACCGCGCGGCGGATGTGTTCGTCTTCCCGCCCCTCTACGAGCCCTTCGGCAACGCCTGCCTGGAGTCGCTGGCAAGCGGCCTGCCTTCCATCTTCTCCTCGATGAGCGGGGGAGCCGAGATCGTCACCCAAGGGGTGGACGGCTGGGTGCTGAGCGACCCGGCCGACCCGGAGGAGATCGCCCGCCTCATCCGCCAGAGCCGCGAGCCGGGCCGGGCGGCCGCCGTGGGCCGGGCCGCGCGCGCCCTCGCGCTGCGCTTCTCCGTCGAGGCGAACGCGGACGCCACCGAGGCCCTCTACCGCGAGGTCGCGGCCGAGAAAGCGGGGAGGCGGTGAGGATCCTGGTCTGCGCCCCGGCCTATCCCCCCGAGGTCGGCGGGGTCCAGATTCTCTCGGCCCGGCTGGCGGGGGCGCTGGCCCAGCGGGGGCACGAGGTCTCCGTCCTGGCGCGCGGCCGGGCGGGCGACCCGCGGATCGACGCCGAGACCGCCCCCGCCCGGGTGCGGCGCATCGCCTGGAAGCCGCTGCTCTGGCCGGCGCTCGCCGCCCGTCTCCTCGCCGGCCGGCCCGATGTCCTCCTCCTCACCCACCGCGCGGATTTCCTGCGCCCCGCCCTCCTGCTCCGCCGCCTGGGCGGCTGGCCCCTGGCTGTGGTGGTGCACGGCAACGAGGTGTACGGCTCCCCCCGCCGGGCGGAGCTCGTGGCGATGCTCGGCGGGGCGGACGCGGCCGTCGCCGTGAGCCGCTACGCCCGGGAGCGGCTGGTCGGGCTGGGGCTCCCCGCGGAGAAGACCTTCGCCGTCCCCAATGGGGTGCGCCTGGAGGACTTCGACCCGCCCGAGGCGGGAGCGGCCGTGCGGCGGCGGCTGGGCCTCGAAGGGAGGAAAGTCATCCTCTCGGTGGGCCGCCTGTTGGCGGTCAAGGGCTTCGACGCCGTGCTGCGGGCGCTGCCCCGGGTGCTGGAGCGCTTTCCGGATGCCGCCTACGTGCTGGTGGGCGGGGGACCGGAGGAGGGGCCGCTGCGCAAGCTGGCGGCGGAGCTCGGGGTGGCGGAGCGGGTGATCTTCACCGGGGAGGTCCCGCACGGGGAGATGGGCCGGGGACCTCACGCCTACTACCAGGCGTGCGATGTGTTCGCGATGCCGGGCCGCGAGGACCGGGGGGGGGCCGTGGAGGCGTTCGGAATCGCCTACTTGGAGGCGGGCGCCTGCGGGAAGCCCGTCGTCGGCGGCCTCGCCGGCGGAGTGCGGGAGGCGGTGGCCGAGGGGGAGTCGGGGCTCCTCGCCGACCCGGAGCGGCCCGAGAGCGTGGCCGGGGCCCTCCTGCGGGTGCTGGAGTCCCCCGAGCGCGCCCGCGCCCTGGGGGAGGGGGGCCGGCGGCGCGCCCAGGCCCGCCAATGGAGCCGGGTGGCCGGGGAGTACGAGGAGATCCTGGGGCGGCTCGCCTCTCGATGAGTATCCGCGCGGCCCCCGATGGGCCTGTCTCCCACGGGGTCAAGCTGGTATAAAGTGCCCCGCCCGGCGATGAGCCGGATTCCGGAGGAGCGCCGCGATGCCCGCGCGGGAAGCCCTGGATGGCTTGAAGCAGCGTTTGGGCGCGCGCGGCGTCTGGGCCCGGCTGGCGTTCATCTGCCTGATCGGGTTCGTGGTCTCCTCTCCCTTCTCGATCTCGGCGGCCCAGTTGTTCGGCTTCGCCGGGGCGGGCCTCTGGCTGATCTCGCTCAATTCCGAGGGGGCGGTTTTCCGCAACCGGCTCCCCCTGAGGGGGCCGTGGGCGGCGTTCGCCCTCCTCACCCTGGCGAGCGCCCTCGCGGCGGAGAGCCCCTGGCAGAGCCTCTGGGACGCGCGGAAGCTGGCGCAGATCCTCCTCTTCTATTTCGCCATCAACACGGTGCGGGACGAATGGGAGGCCCGGTGGCTGGTGAAGACGCTCTTCGCCGCCGCCGGGCTGGCCTGCGCTTGGACCCTGGCCCGGGCGCTGCCCGGGCCCGTCGACCTCGCCCACCGGATGTCGGGCTTCTTCAGCATCTACATGACGCTGGGCGGCTACCTGCTGGTGGCGGGCTCCATCGCCCTGGCCTATCTCTTCGTGCCGGGGGGCGCCGGGCGCGAGCGGTGGGCCTATGCCGCGGCGGCGCTCATGGGGGGCGCCCTGGTGGGCACCTTCAGCCGCAACGCATGGGTCGGGATGGCGGTTTCCGTCCTGGTCATCGCCCTGGCGGGGAGAAGCTGGCGGGCGCTCGCCGTGGCCGTGGCGGCGGCGGCGGCCGTCTGGGTGGCCGCGCCCGAGGCGGTCCGCGGCCGGGTCTTCAGCCTGGGCGACCCGAGGGACCCCACCCGGGTGGAGCGTCTCCTGATGTGGCAGAGCGGGCTCCGGATGGCGCTGGACCGCCCCCTCCTGGGAGTGGGGCCCGGCCGGGTCAAGAAGGCGTTCCCGGCCTACGCCGACCCCCGGGCAAAAAAGCAGCGGACCGGGCACCTGCACAACAGCTTCCTGCACCTGGCGGCCGAGCGGGGCCTCCCCGCCGCGGCCGCCTGGCTGTGGGCTTGGCTGGCCTACTTCTGGCTGGCGGGGCGGCGCCTCGGGGGAAGGAAGGAGCCACCCCCGGCCGGGCGCTGGCGGACGGTGGCGGGGCTCGCGGCGGCGGCGGGGTTCTTCACGGCCGGGATGTTCGAGTACAACTTCGGCGACTCGGAGGCGGTGATGCTGGCGTTCTTCGCCCTGGCGCTGCCCTTCATGGCGGAGCCCAAGGCGGATTAGGAGAGTCCCGCGGCAGGAGGTGGCGCGCTGGAATTACCGAAGCTGCATGACGCCGGATTGCAGGTGCTGCACGGCGGGCTTGGCCGCTAGAAGAGTTTCTCCCTCCTCCCGTGGGAGGGCGGCCTCCGCCCGGATTCCCTGAAAGTCTTCCCCTTCCATCGACAGCCTCAGCAGCCGCTCCTGGGGCAGGGGGGCGTCGCCGGGGTTTTGCCTCGGCGTCCTCGTCTTGTGGGTCTTTTGGTCGTTGCGCAGGGGCTTCTGGCTGGCCTCGCTCCAGTGGTAGTTGGAGAAGCCCCAGGCGAGCAGGCCCTTGGCCTCGTTGAAGCGGCGCTGGGACTGGGGTGAGCCGAACACCACGCCGATGAGGCGCAGCTTGCCGCGCTTCGCCGTGGCCACGACGCTGAAGCCGGACTCCGGCGTGAAGCCCGTCTTCAGCCCGTCGAGCCCTTCGAAATGGCCCAGCAGCTTGTTGGTGTTGTGGACGTTGAACTTGCCGGGGCGGAAGGGGATGACCCGGGTGGAGGTCCACTCCAGGACGAAGGGGAAGTCGCGGATGAGCTTGCGCGCCAGCATGGCGGCGTCCCGCGCGCTCATGAGGTTGGAGGGCGTGCCGTTCCCGGCGGGAAGGCCGTGCGGGTTCACGAAGCGCGTCTCGTTCAGGCCGAGCTGGCGGGCGCGCTGGTTCATCATCCGGACGAAGGCGGCCTCGCTCCCCGCGACGTGCTCGGCGACGGCGTGGGCGGCGTCGTTCGCCGAGCCCACCAAGACGGCTTTCAGCAGGTCCTCGAAGCGGAACACCTCGCCCTGGCGCAGGTGAACTTGATGGCCTCCCACCCGGGAGGCCGCGCGCGAGGCGGTGACGCGGTCGGAGAGGCTCGTCTTTTTCTGGCGGACGGATTCGAGGGCGAGGAGGGTGGTCATCATCTTGACCACCGAGGCCGGGATGACGGGCTGAAGGTGGTTGTGGGATTTCAGGATCTGGCCGCTCTCGGCCTCGATGAGGATGGCGGAACGGTAGGCGGGCGCGGGCTCGCGCGGGGTCTTCTTGGGGGTGGCTCCCTCCGCCCCGGGGGCTGGGAGGGCCGGTGCGGCCAGGAAAAGGAGGAAAATGCCCGCTACGGCTCGCGAAATGACCGAACGTCGCCGCTCCCCCCGGAAAATTCTTCCAGCACAAGGCATGAAGCCATCTCCCTTGTTGCGAAGGCCCGGGCGGAGGCGATATTTGAAGCGGATTCTTGATCTGTATAGCCAACCAACTGATTTATCTGCATAATTATATGCGCATCGGGGGCATTGTCAAAGAAAAAACGCCCGCCAGCCTCAAAAAACCCTGCCGGAGTGAATGCAGCGGCCGTGCCGGGCGGGGCTCGAGGGGGAGGAAAAGCGCGGGAGGGCGCTGAATATGGGAGTGCCCTCATTCACTGCGTTTTCCTGCCATTCCGAGCGCCAGCGGCGCGAGGAAGCTGCTTGTTGAACCGCGGTTGCCTCGCGGATCTGTCCTGAGGGTAAGGGGCGGTTCGCGGACCGCCCCTGCGGCATGACAAGGTAAACCCATTCCAAGTTGGGATGCCCCCCTGAAAATGGGTTTCTTGCCCGAGGCGGGCGGCTTTGCTACGATGGGGCCACCCCTGGGAGGTTGGCGTGCGTTGCCCGGCCGCTTGCGGAGAGCGTCCAGCGCGCACCGGGGGAGGGGTGCGGACCCAGCCGGCAAGAGCTGGCGGGAGAAGGAGGAGGGTTATGTTCAAGGGCTCGTACGTCGCGCTGGTTACGCCCTTCCGGAACGGAGAGGTGGACGAGGGGGCCCTCCGTTCCCTGGTCGAGTTCCAGGTGGAGAACGGCACCGACGGGATCGTGGCGTGCGGCACCACGGGCGAGTCCGCCACCTTGAGCCACAAGGAGCACGATCACGTCATCGAGGTCGTCATCGAGCAGGTGGCCGGGCGGGTCCCGGTCATCGCGGGCTCGGGCTCGAACAGCACGGCCGAGGCCATCCATCGGACGCAGTTCGCCAAGAAGGCCGGGGCGGACGGCGCCCTCCTGGTCGTCCCTTATTACAACAAGCCGACCCAGGAAGGGCTCTATCAGCACTTCCGCGCGGTGGCGGAGTCGGCGGACATCCCCATCGTACTCTACAACGTCCCGGGCCGCACGGTGGTCTCGATCGCCCCCGACACCATCGCCCGGCTGGCCGAGATCCCGAACATCGTCGGGGTGAAGGAGGCCACCGGCAACCTGACGAACACCTGCGACATCATCTCCAAGGTGCCGAAGGGCTTCATCGTGCTCTCGGGAGATGATTTCGTGACCCTCCCCATGATGGCGATGGGCGCGGTGGGCACCATCTCCGTCACTGCGAACGTGGCGCCCGCCGACGTGGCCGAGATGTGCCAGGCCCAGCTCGGCGGCGACGCCGGGCGAGCCCTGCGGCTCCATTACAAGATGTGGGAGCTCAACCACATGATGTTCGTCGAGACCAACCCCATCCCGGCGAAGGCCACCCTCGCCCTGATGGGGCGGCTCCGGATGGAGTACCGCCTCCCGCTCTGCCCGCCCTCGCCGGCGAACCTGAAGAAAATCGAGGCGTTCGCCCGCTCCTACGGGCTTGTGTCCGAGACGGTGACGGTCTAGCTCCTCTCGCGCGTGGGTCCGGGGGCGGGGGGTCATCCCCGCCCCCGTTTTTTGTCTCAAGGTTTCCCGCGGAGGGTCGTTTTTCAAAGGGATGCGCGTTCCTATTTTCTTGACCCCCCCGCCGATTCCCTTTAAAATCTCCGGATTCCGGATGAGCCTACGCGGCGGGCGGGAGAGGGGAACCGGGGGAGAGGGGCGAGGCCTGCTCCCCGGCCGCGAGGAACATGCGAGCCCGCCCTCGTCTCTCTCTTGCGAAAAGGAGTGTCGGATATGGCCCGGATGCAGGCGTTATGCGCGTTCGCGGCGGCGGTCATCCTCGTGGCGGGTCCCGTTTCCGCGGCGGAGGACGCCGTCCTGCGGGCGGCGAAGAAAGAGGGCAAGGTCACTTGGTATACCTCGGTCTCCCTCTCCGTCGCCCAGGAGGTGTGCAAGAAGTTCAACGCCAAGAATCTCGGGGTCCAGTGCGTGGTCCACCGCGACGGCTCCGAGAAGCTCTACCAGCGGTATCTCCAGGAGGACAAGGGGAACGTCCGCGTGGCGGACGTGCTGCACACCTCGGACATCGGCCAGTACCTCACCTTGAAGGGCCAGCACCTTCTCCCCTACCGGCCGAAGGGGACGGAGAACTTCAACCCCGCCTTCCTGTCCAAGGACGACTCCTGGACCGTGCTGCGGGCGGGGGTGTTCATCCCCTTCTACAACACGAAGAAGGTGACGCCCGCCGAGGCGCCCAAGAGCTGGAAGGACTTCGCCGACCCCAAGTGGAAGGACCGGCTCACCCACGCCCACCCGAACTACAGCGGTTTCGTCGTCAACGGTATGGTCGCCCTGCGGAAGATCCTCGGGGACGGCTACTACCAGCAGCTCGCCGACCTGAAGCCCAAGATCGTCCAGTCCGCCGTCGCTCCCATCGCCCTGGTGGCGCGCGGGGAGGCGGACGCCGCCGTGGGCGCCTCCTCCTACGAGGTGTTCGAGTCGATCAAGAAAGGGGAACCCCTCAAGGTGGTCGTCCCCACCGAGGGGGTCGCCCTGGTGGAGTCGCCCAACGCCATCCTGAAGAAGGCGCCCAACCCCAACGCCGCCAAGATGTTCGTCGACTACCTGCACGGCCTCGAGGCCCAGCAGTTCCTCGCCGACCGCTTCCTCTACGTCGGCCACCCGGACGTGAAGTACCCCGAGGGCCTCCCCTCCCTCAAGGAGCTGAAGCTGCACGTGCTAGAGCCCGAGAGGCTCCAGATGGAGAAGAAGGGGGTGCAGGAATTGTTCCGCAAGGTGTTCGGCGTCTGACCGAACGGAGCGCCTGAGGGCAGCCGCCTCGCATCGGGCCCCGGGTGGTCTTCCGCTGGCGCCCGGGCGGGGGGCCCCCCCGGGGGTGAGGAGGCAGGATGCAAGCGCAGCTTCCGCTGCCGGCCAGGCGAGGGAGGGATTTCACCGCCCTTTTCTGGATGGGGACGGTGGTCCTCCTCGTCATCCTGATCCTCAACCCGATCTTCTACCTCTTCAAGGAGAGCTTCACCGCCCCCGGGGACGCCGGTGGCTGGACCCTCGGGAACTACGTCCGGGCGTTCGCCAACCCGCTCTACTACGGCCCCATCTTCAACACCCTTTGGGTCTCCCTCGCCGTCGGGGCGCTCTCCCTCGTGCTGGGGAGCGTCCTGGCCTGGTGCGTGAGCCGCACCGACATCCCCAGGGGCAACCTGATCCGGAACCTGATCCTGGC
>JBBTDR010000344.1:0-1455 GCA_038042665.1 Nitrospinota bacterium | reverse complement strand
GGCGGGGCCCACCTGGGCCATGGTGCCCTTGGGGAGCTGGACGGGCTGGCCGCCGGTGGTCCGGCCCTCGAAGTACTCGCCCGGGTAGACCACCTCCAGGTTGGTCAGGAGGGGCTGGAGGGTGGCGAGGAAGCGGGAGATCTGGTCCTGGAGCCAGGCGGCGTCCTGCTGCTCGTTGCGGACCCCCTCGGTCCGGCCCCCCCGGAGGCGGAACTCGAACTTGAGGTCGTCCTCGTCCGCCTTGGGCGGGGGCTGGACCTCGTAGCGCGTGGAGGAGGCGAGGCCCTCGTAGAAGATGTGGGCCAGCTGGGAGCCCGCCGCGGGCACTCCGGACTCGTTGCGGAAGGGGAGGA
This sequence comes from Nitrospinota bacterium, assembly GCA_038042665.1. Taxonomy (GTDB): domain Bacteria; phylum UBA8248; class UBA8248; order UBA8248; family UBA8248; genus 2-12-FULL-69-37. The sequence goes on along the minus strand of JBBTDR010000344.1, from coordinate 1,102 downwards.
CGGCGATCCGCCGCAGGCCGCGGCCCGCCAGCTCGGGGTGGATCCTGGCGGCCACCCCCGAGGGGGGCTGGAAGCTCTCCCCGATGTTGTAGCCGCCCCCGCAGCCTCCCAGCAGCGCCCCGGCGGCCAAGAGGACGGCGGCGGTCCGGACCCGGTGTCTCACGGCTTCCCCTCCCATCGGGCCGCCCCACCCCGGCGGCGGCACCCCCATCCTGCCACCCCTCTATCATGCCACCGGGGGAGGAGGCCGTCCAACCGGGGGCATTTCAGGGCTGGACAGGGCGGCGGCACTCTCCCTATAATAGCTCCCGCTCGGTTCCTACACCATCGGCTGCGCGAGGAGATTCCCCCTATGTCGGCGACGGCTGCCCAGGCCCAGGATACCATCCTGGAGATCCGCGACCTCAAGACCTACTTCTACACCCCCGAGGGCGTGGTGCGGGCGGTGGACGGGGTCACCTACTCCCTCAAGGCGGGGGAGACCCTCGGCGTGGTGGGGGAGTCCGGCTGCGGCAAGACCGTGACGGCCCTCTCCATCCTTCGCCTCATCCCCGAGCCCCCCGGCAAGATCTTCGGCGGGGGCATCTTCTTCGAGGGCCGCGACCTCACCCAGATCTCCGCGCGCGAGCTCCGCAAGGTGCGCGGCAACAGGATCGCCATGATCTTCCAGGAGCCCATGACGAGCCTCAACCCGGTCTTCACCATCGGCTTCCAGATCGCCGAGGCCATCATGCTCCACCAGGGGCTGAGCAAGAAGGAGGCCATGGACAAGGCCGCCGATATGCTCGACCACGTCGGCATCCCGCTCCCCCGCCAGCGGGTGCGGGAGTACCCCCACCAGCTCTCGGGCGGCATGCGCCAGCGCGCCATGATCGCCATGGCCCTCTCCTGCAACCCCCAGATCCTCCTGGCCGACGAGCCCACCACCGCCCTCGACGTGACCATCCAGGCCCAGATCCTCGACCTCATGATGAAGCTCAAGGAGGAGATGGGCACCGCCATCATCCTCATCACCCACAACCTGGGCCTGGTGGCCGAGCAGTGCCAGCGGATCGTGGTCATGTACGCCGGCAAGGTGGTCGAGGAGGCCCCCGCGGAGGAG
>JBBTDR010000343.1:0-1316 GCA_038042665.1 Nitrospinota bacterium | reverse complement strand
CGGCCTTCCCCCACGCACGGACAGAACCCATAGCATTCCTCCCCATGGCAAAGATGAAATCGGACTCCCGGCAAGTATATGCCGCGCGGGCCGGATTGGCGATACCCATTTTTTGACAACGGGCCGCCGCGTCTCCATCCCTCAAGAAAGGAGATGGGCTGCGGCTACCGCCCTGTTTTTTGGACGGTCAGCAGCACCCAGCGGTGGAGGAAGGTGAGGCGGCCCCCCTCGAGGCGCAGATCGATCCCGGCGCGCGCCCCCCGGCGGGCCAGTGCCTCCATGACCGCCCGCACCGAGCTGGTGCGGGCCGGGGAGTTGGCGATCTCGGCCCATTCCCCGAACTCCCGCAAGGTTTCCCAGCCCGTCTCGGCGAGAAGCTCGAACCCCGCCTGGCGGTGGAGCGCGAGCAGCTCGCTCCGGGGGAGGGCCCGGGTGTGGGAGGGGTCCCGGAGGTTCTCCAGGGCGTTGTGGAGGGCGGCCTCCTCCGGGTCCTCGGAGGCGACGAGGTCCGCCACGGCCGCGGTCCCCCCCGGCCTGAGGACGCGCGCCATCTCGCGGAGGGGGAGCCCGGGGTCGGGGAAGTGGTGGAGGGAGAGCCGGGTCACCGCCCCGTCGAACTCGCCGTCGGCGAAGGGGAGGGCCTCGGCCCGGCCCTGGCGGAAGCGGACGTTCGTGAGCCCCGCTCTTTCGCAGCGCGCCCGCGCCTGATCGAGCATCTCGGGGGTGAGGTCAAAGGCCACCACCTCGCGCGCATCCCGGCCCAGGGCCTCGGCGAGGAGCCCGGGGCCGCAGGCCAGGTCCAGCACCCGCCCCCGCCGGGCCTCCCCCAGGGCCTCCACCACGCGCTCGGCCTCCCCCTTCTTGGCGACGGCGGGCGCCTGGCCGAAGGTCTCGGCCTGGCGGGCGAACTCCTCGCGGATGATGGCGTGGTGGTCCATGGGAGGGCTCCTCGTTGTCTTGAAGGCTTGAAATTCTAGCACATCACCGGCGCGGCGGCAGGATGTCATTCTGAACGGAGCGAAGTGGAGTGAAGAATCCCGGCGTGAAAACCGAGATGCTTCGCGGAGCCTGCCCTGAGCGCAAGCGAAGGGCTCAGGATGACAAGCTAGTTTCTCGGCATGGCCAATCCCGGTGTGGCTAGGCCGCTAAACTCGCGGATGAAGGCGGCAACGCCGGGTTGTCATTCTGGGTGATCTCCCTTCGCTGCCATTCCGCGCGGGACGGGGTGGAGCGAAGAATCTCGGCGTGAAAACCGAGATGCTTCGCGGAGCCTGCCCTGCGCAACGCGAAGGGCTCGGCATGGCACCTTCGCGAAG
>JBBTDR010000342.1:0-2272 GCA_038042665.1 Nitrospinota bacterium | reverse complement strand
CCCAAACGGATGAATCCAAACCAAGTACAAATGCGCAACCACCGCCTTGATCAGACCGTGAAGAATCTCGTATCCATCTTGGGCCTGGAAGTCCGGACCGTTTAGCCACTCGCAGAATCTTTCGACCAGATATTCGCAGTCTTCGGGAGGCGCTCCTCTGTATCTTCCAACCCCGATGGGATGTTGGGTATATTCCCCAGGAACTACCCCCTCGCTTACTTCCAAACCTTTTAGGATCACTTTATTGAAATTCTTGACCAGCCCTGGAGTTGGTTTTTGTTCTTTGCCCTCTTTAATGTCATCAAGAATTTCGTTGCAGGCTTCTATTATGTTGTCTATCTCATTTCCGAGATATTCTCTTGAGGGGGGCAATTCTTTCTTGCCTTCGAGGCGATCCTGCACTTCTTTTTCAGAGAGAGTGTTTCCTTCGATGGCCGCACTAGCGAGAATACCCTTCGCCAGATAGATCTTGTGCATTTCTTTATCGTAGAGAGGTTTCAAGGGGACTCCCGCCAGATGCTCGCATTTCGATTGGGCTTCCCCCAAGGCAATCCATAGCTTTGGGCCTGCTTTTTTGAGGTCGAGCTGAAAAGTCAGCCATGGGTGCGTTTTTTGATACGCCCTGGAATTTGTCCTATCTGATGTCCCGCTCATTGTCCATCCAATCAATTGAAATATTTTACGTTAATTGAGTTTGTCCATAAATTATGGACAAGATTATGTCCAATATACCGTCCGTAGCTCTGGCTGGCAATAGCTACCTCGGGCCGAATCGGGATTCTCTTGCTGGCGATTGCGCACTCCCTTGTCCCGAAAGCTCCCGTGCTAGATTACCCCCTCACCCATTCCCCTTTCTCCGGAGCCCCCCATGACCCACGCCGAGAACCTGGCCGCGTTCGCCGCGAGCGCCTCCTATGACCAGATGTCCGAGGCGGCGCGCGGGCAGGTGAAGCTCCTCGTGCTCGACACCCTGGGCTGCGCCATCGGCTCCCTGGGGGCGGAGCCCGTCGGGCACCTGCGGGAGCACGCGGAGGAATTCGGCGGGGCGCCCCTCGCCACCCTCATCGGCGGGGGCCGGACCGCCCCCGACCGCGCCGCCTTCTACAACACCTGCCTGGCGCGCTACCTCGACTTCAACGACGGCTACATGGGGGCGGCGGGCACCATGCACCCCAGCGACAACCTGGGGGCGGTGCTCGCGGCGGCGGAGTACGCCGGGGCCCCGGGGCGGGACTTCATGGCGGCCCTGGCCCTGGCCTACCAGGTGCAGTGCCGCCTCGCCGACGCGGCCCGGGCCGAGGCCCGGGGCTTCGACCAGGGGACCCACGGCGCCTACGCCTCGGCGGCGGGGGCCGCGCGGGCGCTGGGGCTGGACGCCAAGCGCACCGCTCATGCGGTATCGATCGCCGGGGCCTCGAACAACCCGCTCTTCGTCACGCGCACGGGCCAGATCTCCCACTGGAAGGGCTTCGCCCTCGCGGCCGCGGCGTCGAGCGCCACCCACGCCGCCTTCCTCGCCATGCGGGGGGTGACGGGCCCCCTCGCCGTCTTCGAGGGCGCGGGGGGGATGATGGAGGCGGTATCCGGCCCCTTCGAGCTGGACTGGTCCCGGGAGAACCTGGAGAAGGTGCTATCCGTCGCCGTCAAGAAATACAACGCCGGGCTGCACGCCCAGACGGCCTTGGAGGCGGCGCTCGAGCTGAAGGAGGAGCAGGGCTTCGCGGCGGAGGCCATCGCCGGGGTCGAGGTCGCCCTCTACGCGCGGGCCTACGACATCATGGGCGGGGGGAAGTACGGGGACAAGCACGAGGTCCGCAACAAGGAGACCGCCGACCACAGCCTGCCCTACGTCGTCGCGGCGGCCTTGCTGGACGGCCAGCTCATGCCCGCCCAGTATGAACCCGCCCGCATCCTCGCCCCGGACGTCCAGGCCCTCCTGCGCAAGGTGAGGATCACCCTCGCCGACGACCTCACCGCCCGCTACCCGGCCCATTCCTGCGTCCGGGTGCGCGTCGCCCTCCGGGACGGGCGCTCCTTCCTCAAGGAGAAGGAGGACTACGAGGGCTTCTACACCCGGCCCATGCGCTGGGAGACGGTCCGGCGCAAGTTCGAGACCCTCGCCGCCCCCCACGCTCCCGCCTCCCTCCAGAGCGAGATCGCCGACGCCTGCGCCCGGCTCGACTCCATCCCCGTGCGCGGCCTCACCGCGCTTCTGGGCAAGGTGGGGAAGGGGCAGGAGGGAATCCCCCAAGCCCGTCCGTAGGGGCGGCCG
>JBBTDR010000341.1:0-1698 GCA_038042665.1 Nitrospinota bacterium | reverse complement strand
AGGCTGATCAGCACGGCCATGAGGGCGGTCAGGGAGACGTCCTGGGCGGTCATATGAACGGGCAACCGGCTGATATGGTAAATGCTGGGGGGGAGGATGTCCAGGCCGAAAACTTTTTCGAGGAAATCCTCCACGTAATGGAGGTTCCAGCCCAGGGCGAGCCCCCCCGCGACACCTAGGCACGCCCCGCCCACCCCGACGAAGGCCCCCTGGAGGAAGAAGATCCGCAGGATGCTCCCCGGGGTCGCCCCCATGGACTTGAGGATGGCGATCTCCTTCCCCTTCTCCATCACCACCATCACCAGCGAGCCCACGATGTTGAAGGCCGCCACCACGATCACCAGGAGGAGGAGGATGGTCATGGTGATCTTCTCGGTCTTGAGGGCGGAGAAGAGGTTGCGGTTCATCTGCTGCCACGAGCGCGCCCAGAACTGGGAGGTGAGCGTCCGCTGGAGCTCGCGGCTGATGCGCTCGGCCTCGAAGATGTCCCTCACCCGGGCGTGCACTCCCGTCACCCCCGTCCCCAGGTTGAAGAAGTTCTGGGCCTCGCGCAGGGTGATGAAGGCGAGCCCGGCGTCGTACTGGTAGAACCCGCTCCGGAACACCCCCGCCACCTGGAAGCTCTTCGAGCGCGGGAGCATCCCCATCGGGGTGACCACGCCGGCCGGGCTCACCACGCTCACCTCGTCCCCCACCCCCACCTGGAGGCTCGCCGCGAGCTCGGCCCCGAGGAGCACCTGGGCCCCGCCGCTGGCAGGGGCGCCGCCCGCGACGAAGCGCTCGAGCACGGCCGCCTCCACGTAGCCGCGGATGTCCGTCACCGCCGTCTCCTGGGCGGGGTCGATCCCCCGGACGATGCTCCCCACCACCCGCCCCCGCGACGTGAGCAGCGCCTGGCCGAAGACGAAGGGGCTCGCCGCCGCGACCCCCGGGTGCTCCTTCACTTGGGCGAGCACCCGCCGCCAGGCCTCCATGACGCCGGGACCGGGCTCGGTCACGACGATGTGGCTCTGGGTGCCGAGGATGCGGTCCCTGAGCTCCCGCTCGAAGCCCGCCATCACCCCGATCACCACGATGAGGGTGGCCACCCCGAGGGCGATCCCCAGCACCGAGATCCAGGCCGTCAGGGAGACGAAGGCGGGCTTGCGGCGCGAGCGCATGTGGCGCATGCCGATGTGGAACTCGACCCGGAGGGGCATGCGCTACTCCTGGAGGCGGCGGAGGAGGGGGAACAGGATGACGTCGCGGATCGAGGGCGAGTTCGTGAAGAGCATGGCCAGGCGGTCGATGCCGATGCCCTCGCCCGCCGCGGGGGGGAGGCCGTACTCCAGCGCCCGGAGGTAGTCGTGGTCCACCGCGTGGGCCGCCAGGTCCCCCGCCGCGCGGGCCGCAGCCTGCCGCTCGAAGCGCTCCCGCTGGTCGTCCGGGTCGTTCAGCTCGGTGTAGGCGTTGGCGATCTCGCGGCCCGCGATGAAGAGCTCGAAGCGCTCCACCGTCCCGGGGTCGTCCTCCCGGCTCTTGGCCAGGGGGGAGAGCTCGCGGGGGAAGTCGTAGATGAAGGTGGGGCGCCGGAGCCTGGGCTCCACCGCCTCCTCGAAGAGGAACTCCAAGAGCTGGTTGTGGCTCATCCCCTCGGCGATGGGGCGGCCCGAGCGCACCGCCACCCGCCGGGCGTGCTCGAGGGCCTGGGTCCGCCCC
>JBBTDR010000340.1:0-4272 GCA_038042665.1 Nitrospinota bacterium | reverse complement strand
CGCTGGGGCAGATCGAGCGGCTGGGGGATGGAGGGCCTCTCCTCGCTCTCCGGGGGGATGGGCCGGGGGGTGGAAAGGGGCCGCTCCAGCGGCGAGGCGGGCCCGCCCGCGGGCGCGGGCTCCTCCCAGCGGGGCCGGGGGGCGGGGGGGCGGCCGCGGGGCTCCCGCGCGGGGGGAGCGGCCTCCTCCCGCCCCTGAAGCCGGTAGGGGAGATCGTCCAGGGTCTCGAGAGGGGCGGGCGGCTCGCCGCCGGGGAGGATGCGCCGCAGCTCCTTCTCGGCCTCCCGGAGGATCTCGATGCTGCGGCCGATCTCCTCCCGGAAGGACTCCCGCCGCTTGATCTGCTCCTGGAGGAAGCCGAGCAGGTCGGGCCGGGACTTTGGATCCGAGACCATGCCATCTCCCTCGGGGCCGCGGAGCCGAGCGCGGCGCCGCTCCAGGGGCCGAAGGCTCCTTAAAAGAGCATGATAGCGGAACCCATCCCGGTCCGCAAAAGAAAATCGGCTCCCGTCTTTCCAGCCCCGGGGGGGGCGTTGCGGCGCCGGGCCGCTCGTGGGAGGGTGAGGGGAAGGCGGTTCCGCGTCCCCCCCCCGGATGAGGATGAGAAGGGCGCCATGGCGGCCCAGGCCAAGCGGATCTTCCTCATTGACGGCTCGGGCTACATGTTCCGGGCCTTCTACGCCATGCTGCGCCAGCGGCTCTCGAACTCGAAGGGCCGGCCGACGGGCGGGGTCTTCGCCTTCGCGCGGATGCTCCTCAAGGTCATCCGGGAGAAGAGCCCCGAGTACATCGCCGTGGCCTTCGACCGGCCCGAGCCCACCTTCCGCCACGAGCTCTACCCCGCCTACAAGGCCAACCGCGACGCCCCGCCCGAGGACCTGGTGGAGCAGATCCCCCTCATGCAGCGGGCGGTGGAGGTGCTGCGCATCCCGGTGCTCATCCGGCCGGGCGCCGAGGCGGACGACCTCATCGGCTCCCTCGCGGCCCGGGCTTCGGCCCAGGGCTTCGAGGTGGTGCTCGTCACCGCCGACAAGGACTTCGCCCAGCTCGTCACCGAACGGGTGCGCGTCTGGGACCCGATGAAGGACGAGGAGCTGGGCCCCGCGGAGGTCGAGAAGCGCTGGGGCGTCCCCCCCGAGAAGTTCGTGGAGGTCCAGGCCCTCATGGGGGACTCCTCCGACAACGTGCCCGGCGTCCCCGGCGTCGGGGAGAAGACCGCCGTGGCCCTCATCCAGGAGTACGGGAGCCTGGAGAATGTACTCGCCTCGGCGGAGAAGATCGCCCGGCCCAAGCTGCGCGAGTCCCTCCTGGAGAACGCCGGCCTCGCCCGCCTCTCGCGGGAGCTCTGCACCATCCGGCGCGACCTCGGCGTGGAGGAGGATTTCGGCCGCTACCGGCTCGGCCACGCCGACCTCGCGGCGGCGCGCAGGCTCTTCGTCGAGGAGCTGGAGTTCAAGGGCTTCATCGAGCAGCTGCCGGGCTACGCCCCGCCGGAAGAAGGGGAGGAGCCCGCCCCCGCTCCCGCCCCGGCCAAGGGGGAGGCGGGGCGGCGCGACTACGCCCCCATCCGCTCCCCGACCGAGCTCGGCGCCTGCCTCAAGGAGCTGAAGCGGGCCAAGCGCTTCGCCCTGGACCTGGAGACCACCTCCCTCGACCCCATGAAGGCGCGCATCGTGGGGGTCAGCCTCTCCGCCCGGGGCGGGCGGGCGCGCTACATCCCCCTCGGCCACGAGCGCATGGACGCCGGCCCCCAGCTCCCCGAGGAGGAGGCCCTCCGGGCGCTCGCCCCGCTGCTGGCCGACCCGAAGATCGAGAAGGTGGGGCAGAACATCAAGTACGACATGGCCGTCCTCGCCGAGGCCGGGGTGGAGGTCGAAGGCCCCCTCTTCGACACCATGGTGGCCTCCTATCTGCTCCACTCCGACCGCACCAGCCACGGCCTCGATCACCTGGCGCTCGAGATGCTGGGGGAGACCACCATCAAGTACGAGGAGCTGTGCGGCAAGGGGGCGAAGCAGATCCTCTTCTCCCAGGTGCCGGTGGAGCAGGCGGTGGACTACGCCTGCCAGGACGCCGACTTCACCCTCCGCCTCGCCGGCCTCATGGCCCCCCGGCTGGAGAGGGACGGGGCGGGCGGCCTGTTTCACAAGCTCGAGATGCCCCTCCTGCGGGTGCTCTTGGAGATGGAGCGCACGGGCATCCGCCTGGACGCCCGTGTGCTGCGCGGGATGGGCAAGGAGCTCGACGCCAAGCTCGGCGCCATGCAGGCCCACATCCATGCCCTCGCGGGCGGGGAGTTCAACATCCAGTCCACCCCGCAGCTGCGCGAGGTCCTCTTCGGGAAGCTGGGCCTCCCCGTGGTGAAGCGCACCAAGACGGGCGCCTCGACCGACATCGAGACCCTGGAGAAGCTCGCCCTCCAGCACCCCCTGCCCCAGGAGATCCTCGCCTACCGCCAGCTCGCCAAGCTCAAGAACACCTACGTGGACACCCTGCCCGGCCTCGTGAGCCCCCGGACGGGCCGCATCCACACCGACTTCAACCAGACCGTCGCCGCCACCGGCCGCCTGAGCAGCTCCAGCCCCAACCTCCAGAACATCCCCATCCGCACCGACCTGGGCCGCGGGATCCGCCGGGCCTTCCTGCCCGAGGAGGGCTGGCGGCTCCTCTCCGCCGACTACAGCCAGATCGAGCTGCGCATCCTCGCCCACTTCACCGGGGATCCGGGCCTCGTCCAGGCCTTCGGGCGCGGGGAGGACATCCACGCCACCACCGCCTCGGCCGTCTACGGCGTCCCCCCCAAGGAGGTCACCCCCGAGATGCGCCGGGTGGCCAAGGCCGTGAACTTCGGCATCGTCTACGGCCAGGGGGCCTTCGGCCTCTCCCAGACGCTGGGCGTCCCCCAGGGCGAGGCCCGCTCCTTCATCGAGGCCTACTTCAAGCGCTTCGCCCGGGTGCCCGCCTTCGTCGAGCGGACCATCGCCGGGGGCGCGAAGCTGGGCTACGTCACGACGATCCTCGGGCGGCGCCGCTACCTCCCCGACCTCCAGAGCCGCAACCGCAACTTCCGCGCCGCCGCCGAGCGCACCGCCGTCAACAGCGTCATCCAGGGCTCGGCCGCCGACATCATCAAGCGCGCCATGGTCGGTATCGCCGCCCGGCTCAAGAAGGAGAAGCGCTCGGCCCGCCTCCTCCTCCAGGTGCACGACGAGCTCCTCTTCGAGTTCCCCCCCAATGAGGAGAAGGCCCTCTCCCGCCTCGTGCGCGAGGAGATGGAGGGCGCCATGCGGCTCGCCGTCCCCCTCGCCGTCGAGATGAGCACGGGCGCCAACTGGGGCGAGGTGCACTGAGCGGTTCTCCCCGGAATGTCCTGGAATTCGCCGGGAATCCGCCCTTCCGCGGTTTTTCTCCAAGGGCGGTTTTCATCGTCTTTTTTACTCAATCCCCCTCAATATCCACGACAGCCCGGGGTCTTTCCCCTCCCCCCCGCCCCCGGAGGGGAAGATAGGGCAGGGAGGGGAAGAGACCCAAATTCACGCTGTTTCATGGTTGGCCGTGGCCGACGGTTGACGGGCGGCATATATACAATGTATATACTGCGCTCGGAATTTCAAGGAGGCAAAAGATGGCGACCGCGAACATTGCCAAATGGGGGAACAGCTTGGCGGTGCGGATCCCGGCCGCCTTGGCGGATCAGTACCAGTTCAAGGAAGGCACGCCGGTGGAGCTTGTCCCCGGCGAGCGTGGGTTGGTGATTCGCAAGCCCCGATACTCCCTCTCTGAGCTTTTGGAGGGGATCACCCCGGAGAACCTGCACGCCGAGGCCCCGGCCGGTCCTGCGGCGGGCGGTGAAGCGTGGTAGAGGCGTACGTCCCCGGGCGGGGGGACGTCATCTGGCTCGATCTCGATCCCCGTTCCGGTCATGAGCAGGCAGGCCACCGTCCCGCCTTGGTCATCTCGCCCCAGCCCTACAATCAGAAGACCTCGCTCGCCCTTTGCTGTCCCATCACCCGGCAGGTCAAGGGCTATCCCTTCGAGGTGAAGCTGCCGGACGGCCTGCCGGTCTCGGGCGTGGTGCTGTCCGACCATGTGAGGAATTTGGACTGGCAAGCGAGGAGCGCCCGTTTTGAATGCAAGGTCCCGGAGCATGTGGTGGATGAGGTCAGAGGCAAGCTCGCCCTCTTGATCCATTAGGGGGTTCCCCAGGCCGTCTCTCCCTTGCGGCGGGCCTGGGGCCCTCCTAGAATCGTCCCTGCCTCCGGCGGCGGGGGA
>JBBTDR010000339.1:0-2550 GCA_038042665.1 Nitrospinota bacterium | reverse complement strand
ACAAGGCGGCCAGCGCCCCGAAGCGCTAGCGCACTCCGCAAGGCAGGCCTTCACCGGCCGCCCGGCCCCCGGGCGGCTGTTCGTTTTCCCCGCGCGAACCCCTCGGGGTCGTGGCCCATCTCCAGGATGAGGAGCTCGAGCGCCTCCCGCCGGTTGCGGTCGTCTCCGGCCCGCTTGAGGCGCCGGTCCGCCTCGAGCAGCTTCCCGTAGAGCCCCCGGAGGAAGCGCGCGTTCGTCCCGCGCACCTCCTGGAGGAGCCGCCCGGCGGCGAACGCCGGGATCTTGAGGATGGAGGCCACCTCCTGGGGGGGCTTCCCCCGGAGCGCCGCGGCCTTGGCCGAGACCCACCGCCGCACCTGGCTCCGGAGCATCCCCAGGATGGCGTGGGGCGATTCGGTCTCGCTCAGGCGCCGCAGCATGGCGAGCGCCCCGGCCGTGTCCCCCGCGGCCAGGGTGTCGCCCAGCTTGTAGATCGCCTCCACCCTGGAGCGGCCCACCACCTCGCGCACCTCCTCCTCCCCCGCCTCCCCGCCGGGGCCGGCGTAGGCGGCGAGCTTCTCGATCTCCCCGCGCAGCCGGGCCAGGGAGGACTCCACCATCTGGACCAGGAGGAAGGAGCCGTCCAGCGTCAGGGTGATGCCCAGCTCCTCGGCCTGGAGGCGCGCCCACTCGGGCAGCTCCGGCTCGGGGGGGGTCTCCATCGCGAGGGCGAGGCCTGCTTCCCGCATCCGGCGGAAGACGCCCAGGCGCAGGTCGGCGTCATCGGCCACGAACAGCAGCACGGCGGTGTCGGGCGGGCGCTCGAGGAGGGGGAGGAGGGCGTCCTCCCGGCCGCGCCCTTCCCCGCCCTCTTCCCCCCGCCCGCGCTTCGGGTTGAAGCCCCTCACCTCGACGAGGCGCCGGGGGGCCATGAAGGGGAGGGTCTGGGCGGCGGCCACGACGTCCGCCGGCTGGCTCTGGCCCCAGTCGAAGACGTCGTGGTTGAAGTCCGCCGATCCGCCGGCGAGCGCCGCCTTGCGGATGGCGCGGACGAAGCGGTCCCGCAGGAAGGCGTCGGGGCCGTGCAGGAGGTAGAGGGGCCGGAGGACGCCCCGGCGGAGGTCCCGCAGGGCGGCTTGGAGGCCGGCGCCCCCGCCCTCCCGCTGGCGCCGGGCGGGCATGCCCCTAGAAGCCCTCGAGGACGAGGCTCAAGATGTCCTCGGCGAAGCGAGTGGCGGTGGAGCTCGTGGACTGCTGGCGGGCCTGCTCGCTGCCCCCGATGGCGGCGGCGACGCCGTATTCGGCCTCGGAGTCGATCTCCTGGTTCAGGATGAACCGGCCCCGCTGGGTGTCCCGGAGGCGGACGTGGGTGCGGACGAGCACGCGGTAGCGCCGCACCTGATCCGCTCCGCTGAAGCCGATGGGGTCCTGCCGGTACTCCCGGATCACCGCCTCCAGCACCAGGTCCGCCTCGGCGGGGTCCACCAGGCGGAGGCGGCCGTCCAGGAGGAAGCGCTCCCGCACGGCCGAGGCGAGGCTGCGCCCCAGGTCGGGCTCGCGCGTTTCGTTGACGAAGATCGGGATGTGGATGGACCGCGCGGCGCCCAGCGAGGCGGGGCGGCGCGTGCCCTCCAGGGTGTAGCCGCAGCCGCTCAGGAGGAGGAGCACCCCGGCGAGGAGGGCCCGGCGGCCCATCCGCTTGCCCGTCATACCTCCACCTCCAAGGAGAGCCCCCGCTCCTCCGCCCGGCGGAAGGCGGCCCGCTCGGCGACGCCGACCAGTTCAGGGTAGCACGCCGGGTCGGGCTCGCACATGGTCAGGTCCAGGTCGCTTGGGTGGCCCGCGAGGGCCCGCATGGCCCCCTGGACGGTCTCGGCGGCGACGGCCGGGAAGCCCGCGCCCCGGGCGCCCTTGCCGATGACGCCCAGGGAGATGCTCCGGGCCGAGGTGCGGAGGAGGCGCCCCAGGATCTTCTCCACCCGCAGGGAGAGGGCCGAGAGGGTCAGCCCCTGGAGCGTCCCCAGCCCGGCGAACAGGACGTAGGAGGAGGCCACCCTCCCCCGCGAGGCGATCATCGCCTGGACGTTCCACCGCCCGCTCAGCCGGCCCTCCTGGATCATCCGGCTGGCCTCGCCGTCCAGCAGCGCGTCCAGCCGCCCGGGGAGCCCGCCCAGCGGCACCTCCTCCACGGCGAACGCCGAGACGGCGACGAAGGAGGGGATGGTTTCGATGGGCTGCGGGGTGAGGCGGATGCGGATCACGTCAGGCGAGGGTCTGTTCGCGGAGCAGGCGGTCCAGGATGGCGTTCACGAAACCCGAGGAGGTCTCGGGGCCGTACTGCTTGGCCAGCGCCACCGCCTCGTCGATCGCCACCTGGGGGGGCGTCTCGGGGAAGTGGAGGATCTCGCAGGCGCCCAGGCGGAGGAGGCACCGCGTCACGGCGTCCATGCGCGGGAGCGACCAGCGCTCGCTCGCCTCGGAGATTTGGCGGTCGATTTCCCCGCGGTTCTCCATGAGCCTGCGCACCAGCCGCTCGGCGAAGGGGCGCCCGCCCTCCCGGCCGGGGTTGAG
>JBBTDR010000338.1:0-1968 GCA_038042665.1 Nitrospinota bacterium | reverse complement strand
CTGTAGTCCACGTTGCTCTTGTCCATCTCGTCCTGGTGGTCGCGGAGGAGCTCCTTCACCTCTTCGTTGAGCCGGTCCTCCACCGCCAGGTCGGCCTCGATGACGCGGCTGACGCGCTGGCGAAGCTCCTCGTGGTCCGCGTCTTCCGTGACCAGCTCGCGGCGGACGAGGCGATCCACGACCTTGTCCGAGACGCGCTCGATCATCTCTTTCCGCAGGCGCATGTGCGGCCCTCCCCTCCAACGCGCCCAGCCGGCCCTACCCCTCCGGCTTGCGCTCGCTCCTCCGGTACCGTCCGAGGGCGGCCTCCAGGTCCTGGGCCACCGCCATGCGCAGCTCGCGCGGGGCCAGAACCTCCGCCTCGGAGCCGAAACCCACCAGCCAGCGCCGCAGCCCCAGGAGGTCCGAGGTGTGGACGGTGAGCTCGCCCTCCCCCCATCCCCCCCGCCGCCGCACGGGCCCGAAGGCCTCGGCCAGGAAGGCGGCCACTCCGCCCTGGGAGGCCCCCTTCTTGATCCTCAGCCGCACGCTCCAACCGGGCCCTCCGGCCCGGCGCAGGCGCTCGGCCAGGGCCCCCTCCAAGTCCAGGCCCAGCGGGAGCTGCACCGCCCCCCGCCCGGCCCGCACCGTCTCGATGGCCTGGAGCGGCCACACCTCGATCGCGTCGCGCCCGGCCTCCCGGCCCAGGAGGTGGCAGCCCCCTCCCTCGAAGCCGACGAGGTAGGGGTCCACCCGCCACCACCGCCGCCGGGGATCGCCGGGCCGCGCGGCGAGCATGCGCACGGGCCGCCGCTCCTCGATGGCCCGGGCGAGGGCCTCGCCCACCCGCCTGAGGCGGGTCTGCTCCCGGAGGGAACCGATCACCCCCGCGTAGCGCGGCTCGATCCCCTCCGCGTAGGCCCGCAGGCCCGCCGGGACGAACCCCTCCAAGCGGGCGAGCACCCCGCTGAGGCTGGGGCCCAGCGGCTCGTCCCGGAAAGGGCTGCCCGGCGCCTTCTTTAACACCGAGAGGGCGTAGAAGAGGGCGGCCCATTCCGAGGGCCGAAGAGGCCCCGGCACGGAGGCTCGAAAAGCCTCCGCCAAACGATACCGCATTTTGCGTCCTTTTCGTACCCCCTCCAGCGGGAAACCCGTCTGGACGAGGTGGAAAAGGTCGCGCCGAAGGGTCCGGAGGCTCCAGGCACGGCTCCCGCCCGGTTTCTCCTCCCGGGCCAGGATTTCCAGCAGCTCCTCCCCCCCGTAGGACGCCCCCCCCTCGAAGGCGCGGAGGAGCCGCCAGCGCCGGATGAACTGATCCCGCAGGGCCATGACCCTACCCCCTCAAGACGCCCAATCGGCCTTCCGCCCCAGGCGGCCCAGCAGCTCCTCCACCAGGCCCCAGGGCTGGTTGAAGCGCCCCAGGCGCTCGGGCCCGGGCCGTGCGCCGTGGCAGTCCGACCCCCCCATGCACAGCAAGCCGTGCCGGGCGGCGATCGCCCGGTAGCGCGCCCGGACCGCATCGTCCTGGGAGGGATGCTCCACCTCGATGCCCACGAGCCCCGTTCCGGCCAGCGCGGGGACGGCCTCGTCCACCCCGCTCAGCCCCGGGTGGGCCAGGGTGGGCGCGCCCCCCGCCTCCCGGATGATGCGCACCGCCTCGAACGGGGTGATGAGCTCCAGGGGAACATAGCCGGGGCAGCCCTCCCCGATCAGCTTCTGGAAGACCTCCTCCCGCGTGGCGGCGAAACTCTTCTCGACGAGGTAGGCCCCCAGCTGGCCCCGGCCGATGCTGGGCGCCCCACCATAGGCGCGCAGGAAGTCCTCGGGATCGATCGCCACCCCAATCTCCCGCAAACGGCCCAACATGCGGCCCTTTCGTCCGGAGCGCTCCCGGCCGTAAAAAGCGATCTGGGCGGCCAGGGCCGGGGCGTCCGGGCGGATGAAGTGCCCGAGGATGTGGACGAGCCGCCCCTCGTGCATGGAGGAGAG
>JBBTDR010000337.1:0-3934 GCA_038042665.1 Nitrospinota bacterium | reverse complement strand
GCGCCGGATGCGCTCCCCGAGGGGCGGGTGGGAGTGGAAGAGGGCGACCACCCAGCCCGGCGGGAACGGGTCGGCTAGGTTCTTGAGGCAGAGCTTCTCCAGGGCGGAGGCCATCCCCTGCCCGCCCCCCGTGTGCTTCACGGCAAACGCGTCGCACCAGTGCTCCAGGCCGCGGGCGTAGGCGAGCAGGAGGGGCGAGAGCGCCGCTCCCCCGATCCCGAACAGCAGCCAGAGGGCCGCCAGGGCGGCGGGCTCCCCCGCCGCCAGAGGCGGGAGGCCGCTCCAGGCGTACCACCGCGGATGCTCCAGCACCGCCTGGGCGAGGAACATGCCGGCGGCGAAGACCGCCGCCCGGGCCATCATCAGCCGGGGGATGTGGCGGCCCACGTGGTGGGCGATCTCGTGGGCGAGGATGGCCTCGATCTCATCGGGGGCGTACTCGAGCAGGGTGTCCGAGAGCACCACCCGCCGGGAGGGGCCCCAGCCCACCAGGGCGGCGTTGGCGGCGCGGCTCTTGCGGCTGAGGTCCATCTCCCACACCCCGCCCCGCACCCGGGCCCCCGTGCGCCGGAGGAGACTCTCCAGCCGCCCCCGCAGGCCGGGATCGGCCAGGGGCTTGAAGCGGAAGAAGAGCGGGGCCAGCAGGACCGGCCTGATGAGGGCGAGCCCGCCCCCCAGGAGAATCCCGAGAGAGGCTCCGATCCACCACCAGGCGCCTGGCCAGCGGGCCATGATGGCCACGAGCCCCCCGCCCGCCGGGCAGCCGATCAGGAGGACGAGGAGCAGCCCCTTGGCCCGGTCCCGGAGCCACCCCGCCAGCGTCTCGTTCGAGAGGCCCACCTGATGGGCCAGCCGGAAGCCGGCCAGGTAGTCCAGGTGGAGGGAGGCCGCTTGGCGCAGGAGGGTCATGAGGGCGAAAAAGAGCGCCCCGGCCAGGAAATTGCCCCCTCCGGGCGACGGCCAGCCCCCCCGCGGCGCCAGGGCCAGCAGCGCCGCCACCGCCCCGAACTCCAGGGCCGAGGCCGCGACCTCCAGCCGGAGGCGCCTCATCTGGTAGCGCCGCGCCCGGGCGCAGTGCTCTGGGGTGATCGGCTCCCTCTCCATCCCGCCCTCCCGCTTTTCCGCCCCCGCCATCCTCCCCGCTTGGGAGCATTTGGCAAGCGGGAAGACGGGGGGTATAAATATTATAATTCCCAGTGGGAACCTCCCGGGGACGGCCGGACCTCCCGGGCCGGGGGTCGCCCGCATTTCAGGCGAGCGTGGCGGTTCGAGGCCAAGAAGGACGCTAAGCGGATGAATCCCTCCGCTGATCAGCCCGCAGGCGATCAGCAACTCGCCAAGGTGGTCTACCACTCCCCCAGCCTCTCCCTCCAGGAGTGGCGGGGCCAGTTGGAGAGCCACGGCTTCGCCCTCCGGGAGGTCTCCTCCCTGGAGGCCATCCAGCCGGGCCTGGACGCCCTGAACGTCATTCTCCTCGACGACAGGCTGGCGGGCGAGAACGGGCTCCAGAAGCTCGATCGCTTCGCCGCCGAGACGAGCCCGGCCTCGGTCATCCGCGTCATCCCGTCCGGCCTGGCCGGGATGCCCGCCGGGGAGCTGCCTCTCCATGTCTCCGGGGTGCTCCAGCAGCCCCTCCAGGAGACCGCCCTGATGCTGGTCCTGCGGGGCGCCTTCTGGCACGCGGCGCTCCAGCGCTCGGCCCGCGTCGAGAGCCGCCACCGCAGCCTCCTCGCCCGCAACCTCGACAAGCTGACCCAGATCGGCATCGCCCTCTCGGCGGAGAAGAACCACCACCGCCTCCTGGACACGATCCTCACCCACAGCCGCGAGCTCACCAACGCCGACGCCGGGAGCCTCTACCTCGTGGAGGAGACCAGCGACGGCAAGAAGAACCTCCGCTTCGTGCACACCCAGAACGACTCGAAGCGGATCCCCTTCAAACAGTTCATCATGCCCGCGGCCAAGACGAGCATCTCCGGCTACGTGGCCGTCACCGGCGAGACCCTCAACCTCCCGGACGTCTATGACCTCCCGGCCGGGGTGGAGTACTCGATCAACAAGTCCTTCGACCAGAGCGTGGGCTACCGGAGCAAGTCCATGCTCGTCGTCCCCATGCGGGACCACCACAACGAGATCACCGGCGTCCTCCAGCTCATCAACGCCCAGCCCTCGGCCGAGATCCTCATCCCCAGCCCCGAGGAGGCCGAGAAGCACGTCATCCCCTTCGAACCCGCCATCGAGCACATGATCTCCTCGCTGGCCAGCCAGGCCGCCGTCTCGCTAGAGAACAGCATGCTCCTCGAGAGCCTCGAGCGGACGTTCGAGGGCCTCGTGAAAGCCTCGGTGCACGCGATCGAGCAGCGGGACCCCATCACGTCCGGCCACTCCGAGCGCGTGACCGAGCTCACCTGCGCCCTGGCCCGGGCCGTGCACGAGAGCCGCGAGGGCCGCTACGCGGAGACCCTCTTCACCGAGGAGCAGATGAAGGAGCTGCGCTACTCGGGGTTCCTGCACGACTTCGGGAAGATCGGCGTCCGCGAGCACGTGCTCCAGAAGGCCAACAAGCTCTACCCCCTGGAGATGGAGGTGGTGAAGAACCGCTTCGCCGTCATCAAGCGGACCATCCAGGCCGAGTACCAGGAGTGGATGGTGGAGTTCGCCCTCGCCGGGAAGCGGGAGGAGGTGGAGAAGCTCCGCCAGGAGATGAACGCCAAGGTGGCCGAGGCGGACCACTACCTGGAGCTGATCATCCGCTCCGACGTCCCCTCCATGATGCCGGACGGCGATTTCGACGGCCTCATGAAGCTGGGCGAGGTCACCTACAAGGACTTCGACGGGACCGCGAAGCCCTACCTCACCGCCGGCGAGCTCAAGAGCCTCGCCATCCGCCGGGGCAACCTGACCGAGGAGGAGCGCAAGGAGATCGAGTCCCACGTCACCCACAGCTACAACTTCCTCGTCCAGATCCCCTGGACCAAGGCGCTGCGCGGCGTGCCCGAGATCGCCCACGGCCACCACGAGAAGCTGAACGGCAAGGGCTACCCGCGGGGGCTGAAGGAGGAGGAGATCATCCTCCAGGCCAAGATGATGTGCGTGTGCGACATCTTCGACGCCCTCACCGCCACCGACCGCCCCTACAAGAAGGCGGCCCCCCTCGAGAAGGCCATCCAGATCCTCAAGTTCGAGGTCAAGGACCACCACCTCGACCCCGATCTCTTGGACATCTTCGTCAAGAAGAAGGTCTACCGCGCGGTGGCGCAGTTCAAGGAAGCCGAATACACCGAGCCTGCTTCCTGAAAGGCGCCTCCCACCGTGCCCTCCCGCATCATCGACCTCCGGAGCGACACCGCCACCCGGCCCTCCCCCGCCATGCGGGAAGCCATGCTGCGCGCCGAGGTGGGGGACGACCTCCTGGGCGAGGACCCCACCGTCAACGCCCTCCAGGAGCGCGCCGCCGCCCTCTTCGGCAAGGAGGCCGCCCTCTTCGTCCCCTCCGGCACCCAGGCCAACCAGATCGCCATCAAGGTCTACACCCAGCCGGGGGACGAGGTCGTCGCCGACGCCAAGTGCCACCCCTTCCGCAGCGAGGCTGGGGCGGCCCCCTTCCTCTCGGGCATCCAATACGCCTTCGTCCCCTCCGACCGCGGGGTCTACGCCCGCCGGGAGGCCGAGGAGGCCCTCCGCCCCAAGGGGGGCCTCGGCCCGCACACCACCCTCCTCTGGATGGAGAACACCCACAACGCGGGCGGGGGCCAGGTCTTCCCCCTCGGGCGGATGGAGGAGCTGCGCGCCCTCTCGCTGGAGCGCGGCATCCCCCTCCACATGGACGGGGCCCGCATCTTCAACGCCGTGGCGGCCTCGGGGGTGCCCCCCCTGGAATGGGGCCGGCGGTGCGACTCCCTCTCCTTCTGCCTCTCCAAGGGCCTCGGCTGCC
>JBBTDR010000336.1:0-7133 GCA_038042665.1 Nitrospinota bacterium | reverse complement strand
GGCGTGGGCGATGGAGCCCCGGATGTCCCAGGGGGCGAGGCGCTGATCGAAGGACACGCTCTGGGTGAAGGCCTCGACGCGCGGGTCCGTCCGCCCGGCGAAGCGCCCGCCCCAGGGCTTGGCCGGGGCCCTCTTCTTTCCCGTCACCTTGGCGCTGCGCCTGGCGGCCATCGGCCCTCCCCCGCCCTGCCCCCGCGGGCATCCTCCGCCCCGCCCGGCGAGGGCCGGGAGCAGAGGGTTCCTTACACGAACCCGGAACGCGGGGGCAAGGGCGGCCGGCCCCCCACCTCCGACAAGCGAAACTCCCGCCCCTCAGGCATCGGGCGGAAGCTCACGCCGGGGAAACGTATTACGAAACCCGGGGAAAAGATAGAACCCTCACTCCCCCGGGGAAAAAGGATCGCCCCGGCCGGTAATGTCCTGCGTACTCTTGTCATTCCGAGCCCTTCGCGGAGCTTGTCCTGAGGGCAGGGGCGGTTCGACTTCGGCGAGCTGAGCCGAGCCGCGAACCGCCCCTGCCGCATGACAGGATGAACCCATCCCAAATGGGGACACCACCCCCGCGGCCCCCCTGCTTGTACCCCGCCCGGGGGCGGCGTAGGATGGGGGCTCCGCAGCGGTTCGGCAGAGGCCCTGGCCCGGGAGCAGCGCCATGCGCCAGTTCACCTCTCAGCAATGGGGCATCATCTCGGCCTGCTTCGTCCTTCTGGGGCTTTTCTTCGGCTTCAACTTCATGTTCGGCATCTTCATGAAGCCGCTCATCGCGGAGTTCGGCTGGACGGTCTCGGCCACCTCGGCCGCCTACACGATCTACATGGCCATGGTCGCGCTGTGCGGGGTCCTGATGGGGGGATTGGCCGACCGGTACGGCTGCCGCCCCGTCATCCTGGCGGGCTCCCTCCTGGCGGGGGGGAGCGTCGCCCTCGCCGGCTCCATCCAGAACCTCTGGCAGTTCTACCTCTTGGCGGGCGTGCTGGCCGGCCTGGGCCGGAGCGCCCTCCAGGCCCCCGTCTCGGCCTATCTCCAGCGCGCCTTCACGGTGAACCGGGGCCTCGCGACGGGCCTGGCGGGCTCGGGCAGCGGGATGGGCCTCATCTTCTTCTCCCCGCTGGCGGGCTACCTCATCGCCTCCCACGGCTGGAGATGGGCCTACCTCTTCCTCGGCCTGCTCTTCATCGCCCTGGCCGTCCCGGTCACGCTGCTGCTGCGGCCCGCCGCCGAGCGCGGGGAGGAGGCGCCGGAACCGGGGAAAACCCGGGCCGCGCACGAGCCGCCCGAAGCCCTCCTGCCCGAGGCCTCGCTCGGGATGCGCGAGATCGTGAAGCGGCGCCCCTTCTGGGCCATCCTGGGCAGCCACACGACCGACTGCCTCTGCCACTCCGTCCTCATCCTCCACATCGTGCCCATGGCCATCGAGGCGGGCATGAATCCGGTCCAGGCGGCCAGCCTGGCGGGGGCGATGGGCGCGGGCCAGTTCGTGGGCCGGGTGCTCATCGGGGTGCTGGCGGACCGGGTCGGGGGCAAGCGCGCCCTGCTCACGGCCCTCCTCCTCCAGACGCTGCCCGTCCCCCTGCTCTGGCACTTCTCCTCCTATCCGGTGTTCCTGCTGGTCGCCGCCATGGTGGGGCTGGGGCTCGGCGGGCACGGGACGATGTACCCCCTCGTCACGAGGAACTACTACGGCCCCAAGCGGGTGGGGCTGCTCTTCGGCACCTTCACCTCGGGCGCCAGCGTGGGGATGGCCCTCGGAGGCTACATGGGCGGCCTGCTCTACGACCTGAACGGCAACTACAACCTGGCCATCGGCTTCAGCTTCCTCGCCGGGGTCGTCTCCCTCCTCTTCGTCCTCGCCTATCCGGGCCCCAGGGGCGAGGCCGCGCCTGCCTCCCCGGCGCCCGCCGTCCAGCCCAGCGCCTGAGCGGGCCCGCCCCCCCCGCGCGGCTCCCCCATGGGCGCGGCGGCCCTCCCCGGCCTGTATTGGAGGCGAGAGCCCCTCTCCCGGGCGCGGGCCGCCCGCGCCGAAGGAGCCTCTCATGCCCAGAGGGCTTTTCATGGCGGCGGCGCTCCTCCTCGCCCTTCTCGCCGCCCCCCCGGGCGCCCTGGCCGCCGGCGCCGAGGACACCCTGGCCTCGCTCCAGGTCCAGAGCGGAGGCGTCGGCGCCGAGGACCGCCTGGCGCCGCCTGGCTACCAGGCCCAGCTCATCTTCGCGAATCCGCGGGGAGAGTACCTGGCGGGCGTTCGGGTGATCTTCCGGAGGGAAGGGGTCGCGCGCGAGGTGTTCTCGCCCGGCCCCTGGCTGTTCGTGAAAGGCCGGCCGGGCCGCTACGAGGTCGAGGCCCGGGTGGGCGAGGCCGCCGCCCGGGCGGCGCTGAGCCTGCCCGCGGTCGGGATGGCGGTCCTGGTGCTGCGCCTGAGATGAAAGAAACCGGCCTCCCGGGGCGTCCCGAAGGCCGGCGGGGCGGGACGGACGGTCAGTCCAGGCCCGCCTCGATCCGCTCGAAGCCCTCCCGCATGGGAAGGATGTAGTAGCCCAGGTCGTAGAGCAGGACGTCCTTCACCCCGGCGAGGTCTCCCCCGCTCACCTGGCCGCCCATCCGCTCGATGACTCCGCCCAGGTCCTTCGCCACCGCGATCAGCGGGCGCCCCTCGATCTCGGCGGCCGAGGGATCCGCCCCCGCGAAGCGGAGGAGGTCCCGCAAGGACTGGAGGACGAAGCTCCACCCCTCGGCGCAGTCGCGGATGCCCAAAAGGGCCTGATGGCGATCCCCGGCGTCCACCGCCTCGGCCGTCTCCTGGGCCCGCTGGCCGAGGCGGTCGAGCAGGCCGGCCATGTCCCGGCAGGTGCGGCGGGCGAGCGCCCGGGGCTCGGCGGAGAGGAACTCCAAGGTGCCGAACTCGCCCAGCAGGCGCCCCCGCCAGCGGCCCGCTTCGCCGGGGGTCACCCCGGCCTCCCCGTGGAGGGTGCCCAGGAGGACGCGGCCCCGCGTCCGGAGCCGATCGAGCACCCACCCCTCGAGGCCGCCGAAGGTGGTCACCCCCCCGGGGGCCTCGTGCCACTCCTCGTCCAGCTTGAACCGGAACCGGTCCACCGCCAGCTGCGCCATGCGAACGCCTCCCCTCCGCTATGCGGCGCCCTGCGAGAGCTCCCGCCAGGCGGACCCCAGGGAATCCATGATGCCGGCCGCCTCGGCGAGGCGCGCGGGGCCGCGCTCGCGCAGCGCCATGCTGAGCAGTCCCAAGACGTGCTGGTAGACGCCCGAGAGGTTCTCCGCCAGCTCGGGCGAGGCCTGCGGGTTCAGGACCCCCGCCAGCTCGGTCACGATGCCCATGGCGCGGAGCACGTGCTCCGCCGCCTCGTTGAAGGCGCCCTCCTCCGCGAGCAGCGCCTCTCCCTTGCGGATGTGCTTCACGGCGCCTTCGTACAGAAGCACGACGAGCTGGACGGGGGACGCCGTCTTGACCCCGACGTTCTGGTAGGCGGCGTAGGAAGCCCTGGGGTTCACCGTCGGCATCTCCTCATCCGATCACCTTCGCGAGGAGGCGAAGGCGGCGGCGTTGGCGTTGATCTGGGCCAGTTGCCGGCTCAGGAACTGGCTGGTCGTCTGAAGCGTCCCGAGGGCCTGCTCCAGGCGGGAGAACTCGGCGCTGAGGCGGGTCTGCTCCCGCTCGATCCGGGCGTTGACGGTGTCGATCTGCGATTGGAGATCCTTGACCCGGCCGTTCGCCTCTTCGATGGCGGCCTGGATGGGGCCATCCTGGTTCGCATCGGTGAGAAAGGTGAGGAGCTCGTCGAGCTTGGTGGCGATCCCGCGGGAGACCGTCACGACGCCCTGGGAGGCCCCCTGGGCGGTGAGCTGGGCCGGGGTGATCTTGATCAGCAGCTGGAGGCCGTCGGTGTTCGCGTTCCCGGCGTTCCCGGTGAGGGTCTGGCCCTCGCCCGTCGCGGCCTCGCCGTGAATGGTCCCCTTCACGTCCTGGCCGGTGAAGGTGACCTCGGCGTCCGCGATCACCCCGCCGAGGCCCGTGCTGCCGGCCGTCCCGTTGGCCAGGGTGGACCTGGCCTTGAAGGAGTGCTTCAGGCCGTACTTGGCGTGCTGGAGGCTGATCTTCCCGGTCGTGGAATTGAAGGCGGCCTGGACGTCCGTGATGCTGGCGTTCTGGAGGGCCGTGTTGATGGCGGAGACGGCCGCCTGGGCGGTCATCCCGCTGGTCAGGTTCACGCTGGTCACCAGGCCGCCGGAGGTGACGGTGAGGGTCTCGTTCTGGGTGAGGCCGGCGGAGACGTTCTGCTGCCCCAGGTCCTCGGCCCGGGTGGCCGCCTGGGTGATCTGGACGGCGTAGCCGAGCGAGGAGCTGGTCTTCGTCTTGCTCGTGAAGGCGAGCCCCTCCACGTCGATGTCGGCCGCCGCGGCCAACGAGGCGAAGAGGTTGCGCAGATCGTCCGGCTTGCTGCTGAGCAGCGAACTGAACTTCGACGTGTCGAGGCTGTAGTTCCCCGTGTCCGGGCTGAGGGAGATCCCGGCTTCGCTCAAGGCGCGGATCTTCCCCGGCGCCACGCTCTTCACGATCCCGGTGAGGATCTCGCTCACCTGGGAGCGGGTGGTGAGGAGGTTGAAGTCGGAGAAGAGCGGCCCCACCTTGTTGGTGTCGGCGTCGAAGAAGCTGTTCTCCTGGATGAAGGCTTCGGTCGTGTTGATGGCGTCCACGAGGGACTCGACGGAGCCGGTCACCCCCAGGGTGCTGCGCTTCACGTCCACGATGACGGTGGCGGCCGAGTCCTGTTTCTTGAGGCTGAGGGTGACGCCCGCGATGACGTCGGAGATCTCGTTGGAGGATTTCCGGATGGTCACCGCGTTCGCCCCCGCGCCGAGCTCGACGATGGCGTCCTGGGCGGCCTGGCTCTGGAGGAACTCCAGGTCGTACTCGTAGTCGGCCGTGACGGAGAGGGTCTGGTCGGCGAAAAAGGCGAGGGCGCCCGTCGTCTCATCCAGGGTGAAGTCGCCCAGCGTCGTCGTCGTCAGGACCGCGGTCTGGGCCTGGTTGGTG
The DNA here is from genome assembly GCA_038042665.1 of Nitrospinota bacterium. Lineage (GTDB taxonomy): Bacteria > UBA8248 > UBA8248 > UBA8248 > UBA8248 > 2-12-FULL-69-37. The sequence continues at coordinate 2,086 of JBBTDR010000336.1, read as the reverse complement.
TCCGTGAAGGTGAAGGTGGCGGCGCCGTCGTCCGAGACCGTGCCGATGCGGGTGGATTGGCCGGTGAAGTCGGCGAAGTCGGGCCCGTTCCCGCCCTCCTGGGCGGCGCTGATGCGGTAGACGCGGTACTCGGTGGCGTTCTTCACGTCGCCGAACTGGACCTGCACGGAGTTGTCGGCGGCGCCCGTGGGGGTGGTGACGCTCTTGATCGAGCTCACGACCGTCTCGACCCCCCCGACCACCGCCGCCACGACGTAGGAATACTGCGTGCTCGCCGCCAGGGTGCCCCCCGTGTCCAGGGCCGTCAGGGTGGTGCTGATGCCCTCGGCCTTGGTGACCCCGCCCACCTTGACCGTCGCGGTGTTGGCGTTGGGCAGGTGGCGCAGGGCGTAGGTCTTGGCGTTGCTGTCGTCGGTGTCCTGGGTGGCGGTGGCGGCGCCCTTGCCCAGGATCTCGCCCGTGACGGAGGTCTTGATGCCCGCCGTCTGGCTGATCGAGACGGCGTTCCCCTCGCCCCCCTCCTTCGCCGTGACGGTGAGCTGGTAGGGGGCGGCGCTGCTGTCCACCTTGACGATGGCGGCCGTCACCTTGGCGCCCGAATTGTTGATGGCGCTGGCGATGCCATCGAGGGTGTTGTTCGCGTTGTCGATGGTGATGGCGGTCGAGACGGCGGAGGCGCCCGTCCCGACGGTGACGGTGAGGGTGCCGCTCCCCAGGGTGGTGGCGTTGGTGTCGGAGAAGCGGTTGCTCACGAATTGGTTCTTCTTGGCCAGCTGCTTCACCACCAGCTGGTGGGAGCCGACGGCCGCGGTGGAGGCGGCGGTGGCCGTGAGGATGCTGGTGTCGCTGCTCGACGCGGACCTTTGATCGAAGAGGCTGGGGCTCTTGAGCGAGCCGGCCGCCGTGCGGATGGAGAGATAATTGGCCTGAAGGGCCTGGAAGAGCGCGACTTTCTCGCTCTGATCGGCCTGCTTCGCCTGGAGCTTGGTCACCCGGCTGGCCTGGAGGGCCACCAGCTGCTCGATGATGCTCTTGGTGTCCAGGCCGGAGATCAGCCCATCCACCGAAACCGGTCCGGCCATCTTCGCTGCTCCCCCGGAAACGGCAAACGTCCTTGGAGACTTCTTAGCACATTTCGTGCCTGAGGAGCGGAATCCAGCCCGGCTTCGCCCTGCGCCGGGGGTGGCGTCTCGGGGCGGAACGCAGATTGCGCAAAAAAACCTTATTTTTCAACCGGTTGCGGCGGTGGCGCCAGCCGGCGCCCCCGCCACTCCGGGCTCACATACTCAGACCTGCTCGTTCAGCAGAACGCCGCTGGAGAGGGCCTCGTGGAGCTTCTGGGCCATGAGCAAAATGCCCTCCGGCGGGAACTGGCGGATCAATTTGCCGGTCCCGCTGTGATAGATCGCGAAGACGAAGGTGCGCGTGCTTTCGTCCACCGAGACCTCCACCCGGAACCTGTTGACGTCGAGCCGTTCGCTCAGTTCCTGGGCCAGGGCCCTCGCCTCCTCCACCGAAATCTCGACGGGAGGGGCCGCTCGCTGCTGAACCGGAGGGCTCTCCTGCCGCCCTCCCCCGGTGGGAAGTGGAACAACAACGACCGCGGGGGCCGGTCTGGGTTCACCCGAGGCAACCGGAGTAACGGCGTTGCCCTCTAGCATGTGGGTATCCCCCCGGATGTCGCGCCCCCGGAGGCCGGGGCCTGTCCCTGGCCCCGGTCCCCCGAGGGGGCGCTCGTGCTACTGCTGCGCTACTGCCGTGGCCCTCCCCTTTACCGGAGGAGCTGGAGAACCGCCTGCGGGATGGCGTTCGCCTGCGTGAGAATCGCCGTGCCCGCCTGGAGCAGGATCTGGTTCCGGGTGAACTGCACGGTCTCGTCCGCGAAGTCCGCGTCCCGGATGCCGCTCTCGGCTGCCGAGAGGTTCTCCTGGGCGACGCCCAGGCTCGCGATGTTCGACTCGAGGACGTTCGCCTGGAAGGCCCCCAAGTTGCCGCGCAGGGTGGTGATCTGGTTGATGGCGTCGTCCACCAGCTTCAGCGCGTCGTTGGCGCCGTCCACGGTCGTCACGTCAATGTCCTCGATGCT
>JBBTDR010000335.1:0-9432 GCA_038042665.1 Nitrospinota bacterium | reverse complement strand
TTCGGCGGTGAGATAGCTTCTCACCAACCCGTTTTCAATGAAGCTGCGGGACGCAGCCCTAGTCCCTGAAATTCACGTACTGGAGGGGGAGGGTGACCTTCATCTCCCGGCACAGGGCGATGACGGCCTGGAGGTCGTCCTTCTTCTTGCTGGAGACGCGCAGCTCCTCCCCCTGGATGGCCGCCTGGACCTTGAGCTTGGAGTCGCGGATGGCCTTGGAGATGGCCTTGGCCGTCTCCGGGTCGATGCCGTTGCGGATCTTCACCGTCTGGCGGAGCGTCCCCCCCGAGGCCTCCTGGGGCTTGCCGTGCTCGAGGGCGCGGGGGTCCACCTTGCGGCGGCTGAGGTAGGTGGCCAGGAGGTCGTGCATCTGCTTGAGCTTGAACTCGTCGTCGGCGAGGAGGACGAGCTCCCCCTCCTTGCGCTCGATGGAGCACTTGCTCCCCTTGAAGTCGAAGCGCTGGGCGATCTCGCGCTTGATCCCCTGGACGGCGTTGTCCACTTCCTGGAGGTCGGTGCGGGAGACGATATCGAAGGAGGGCATGGGGAGTCTCTCTCTCGAAGAGGGCCGGAGCGGCGCCGTTTCGTCCCCTTCTAGAGCAGAATCCGCCCACCGCGCAAGGGGGAGGGCCGCGCCCCAGGCCCTTGATCCGGGGACGCCTGGGCGCGCGGCCGCCCCCGAAACATTCCTGAAACCTTCGTCTGGTACAAAAAAACCCTCCGGTATGGGCATCGGGCGGCCTCCCCCGCGGGGGCTGCCCGCCGCGGGGCGCTCAGGGGAGCCGCCTCCCGCGCGCCGGCCGGCCCATGCCGCCCAGCCGTCGCAGAAGAGAGGAGGGATCCGACGTGTCTCGACCGCTCAGGATTGCCGTGTGCGCGGCCCTGGCCGCGGCGGCGGTAGGGCTCGCGCCCGCCCTCGCCCTCGCCGCCGAGGCCAAGAAGCTCGACCCGGGCAACACGGCCTGGATGCTGACCGCGACGGCCCTGGTGCTCTTCATGACCATCCCCGGCCTCTCGCTCTTCTACGGCGGGCTCGTGCGGGCGAAGAACATCCTCTCGCTGCTGATGCAGTGCTTCGCCATCACCTGCCTCGTCTCGATCCTCTGGCTCGCCTACGGCTACAGCCTCGCCTTCTCGGACGGCGGCGGGGCCAACGCCCTGATCGGCGGCCTGGGCAAGGCATTCTTCAAGGGCGTGGGGGTGGACGCGCTCCAGGAGAACATCCCCGAGACCCTCTTCGCCATGTTCCAGCTGACCTTCGCCATCATCACCCCGGCCCTCATCGTGGGCGGCTTCGCCGAGCGGATGAAGTTCTCGGCCCTCCTCCTCTTCAGCGCGCTGTGGCTCACCCTCGTCTACGTGCCCGTGGCCCACTGGGTCTGGGGCGGAGGCTGGCTCGCCGGGATGGGGGCGCTGGACTTCGCCGGGGGGACGGTCGTGCACATCAACTCGGGCGTGAGCGCCCTGGTGGCCGCCCTCGTGATGGGGCCGCGGCGGGGCTTCCCCGAGACCCCGATGATCCCCCACAACCTCCCCCTGACGGTGGCGGGGGCCGCGATGCTGTGGGTCGGCTGGTTCGGCTTCAACGCGGGCAGCGCGCTGGCGGCGAACGGGACGGCGGGCATGGCCATGACGGTCACCCACATGTCGGCCGCGGCGGCCGCTCTCACCTGGATGACGTGCGAGTGGTTCCGCTACGGCAAGCCGAGCGTGCTGGGCATCGCCACGGGGGCGGTGGCGGGCCTGGTGGCCATCACCCCGGCCTCGGGGACGGTGGGGCCGATGGGCGGGCTCCTCCTCGGGGTCGCAGCCGGGTTCGTCTGCTTCAGCGCCACCACCTACATGAAGCAGGTGCTCAAGGTGGACGACTCGCTGGACGTCTTCCCGGTGCACGGGGTGGGCGGCTTCCTGGGGGCGGTCCTGACCGGCGTGTTCACCGCCAAGGGGCTGGGCGGCGTGGGCTTCGCCGAGGGCATGACCATGGGCAAGCAGGTGTGGGTCCAGATCATCGCGGCGGTGGCCACGCTCGTCTACGCGGCGGTGGTCTCCTTCATCCTCCTCAAGATCGTGGACGCGGTCGCCGGCCTGCGGGTGCCCGCGAACGAGGAGGTCGAGGGGCTCGACCTCGCCCTCCACAACGAGACGGGCTACGAGCTTCGCTGAGCTTTCCAGCGCAAGCGGGCCAACGCAAACGGGGCGGGCCTCACGGCCCGCCCCGTTTTTTTCTCGCGGAGAACCGCTAGCCGGCCGCCTGGTCCTTGCGCGCGGCGACGAGGGGGAGAAGGATCTCCGACACCTTCTCGGCCAGGACGGCCGGAGCGAGCGGCTTCAGCAGGAACGCCGAGATGCCCAGGGCCGAGAGCTGCTGGACGGTCTCGACCGTGGCGTTCTCGGCGAGGACGACGACGGGCAGGTGGCGCAGGGCGGCGTGGCCGCGGATGTGGCGGAGGAGCTCCACGCCGCCCATCGCGGTGCGGTGCAGGTCGCAGACGATGAGGTCGAAGGGGACGGCCCGGCCCTGGGCGAGGTGGTTCTCGAGGAGCTTCCTCGCCGCCGCGCCGCTCTCGGCCCGCGCGAGCTTGCGCAGGCCGAAGTACTTGAACGCGTTGCCGAAGGCGGTCCACGCCGCCTCGTCGTCCTCCACCATCAGGACGGGGCACTCCCTCAACTCGAGGGGAAACCGGGTGAAAGCGATGGCCCTGCCCTCCACCCATTCCGGACCGGGCGACCCGGAGAGGCAGGATGTGAACGACAAACCACCCGGGCGGAGACTGCGCGGGAAACCGCTCTTCCCGCGGAGGGCGACTGGAAGAACTCTAGGGTAAGGATAAGAACAAGGCTATGACCTGCCTCACACACCAACCGCCCCTCTCAATTTGATACCACAGCGGGGGGCGGACCGCAAGAGGATATCTCTTCGTCATTTTTCATATTTTTTTCATTTTTCCGCGCTTCCTTGATCGGCGGGAGGCGGCGCAGGGCGGCGAGGAGGTCGGGCCGATCCGCGACCGCCTGCTCGATCTCGGCGATCACGTCCTCCCGGGCCTGGGCGTAGAGCTTCTCGTAGCGGATCCGGAGCCGATCCCCGGCGAGCCTGGAACTCTCCAAGTGCATGATGAACCGGGTGAGTTCGGCGGGTTCTAGCTTTTCCATCTTATCATGCGAAAGAAGAGCCGCCGCCTCCACCACCCGGCTCAGGAGTATGCGCCGGGCGACATAGGCCGTCGCCTCGGCCGGGTCCAGCTCGTCCGCCGCCAGCCCCGCCGCGTGGGAGATGATCTGGTCCACCTGCCCCTCGATCGCCTGGGCGCGCTCGAAGGCCCGCTTGAGCCGGGCGGCGGTGGACTCCTCGGGCTTCTCCGCCGCGGCTTCCGGCCCTCCGGCGGGCGCGGGCTTGCGCTTCTGGGCCATCACAGCTCTCCGATCAGGATGTCGGGGCTCCCGGGCAGCGCCCCCTCGAGGAGCCCCCGCCCCTTCCGGGTGAGGTGGAGCTCGTAGTCGGTGAGGAGCCGCCCCAGGGCGCTCGGGACGGTCTTGCGGAGGAGCCCCCGGCCGGCCAGCTCGTCCACGAACCCCTCAAGCGCGGCGCGCGAGAGGGGCTCGCCCTCCTCCGAGTGGCCCGCCTCGCGCAGGGCGCTCCACAGGAGGAAGCTCCCCACCGCGGCCTCGGCGCGGAAGGCGCCCTGGTAGTACAAGGTCTTCAGGATGTCGCCCCGGAGGATCCGGGCGGCCAGCTCGTTCACGGCGTTCGGCTCCTTTCTATCGGTCTATCGGCCTCAGGAGGGGTTGGACTCCCCGCGCAGGGCGGCGATGCCCTCGTTCGCCCGCCTGAGCTCGGCGAACACCTCGGCGAAGGCCTGGCGGATGCCCTCGAGCTCCCGGGCGATGTCGTCCCGGCGGGCGAAGCGCAGGTGTACCTCGTCGATCCGCTCCTCGGCCCGCTCGACGCGCAGCCGCAGGGCCGCCTCGGCGGCCTCCATCTGGCGCCGCAGGGCCTGCTCCACCCGCTCGATGCGGCCCCGCTGCTCCATGTAGAGGATGCGGCCCAGCACCCCCGCCAGGGTGAGCGCCAGGGCGAACCCCCCCGCCGCCACCCCGAACAGCCCCTCGCCCGCCCAATCCGGCATGTCCTTCCCTCCGCGCGGCTGGGCGCCGCGCCTTTCTCTCCTCCGCCCGGCTGGGCGCCGCGCCTTTCTCTCCTCCGCCCGGCTGGGCGCCGGGCCTTTCTCTCCTCCGCCCGGCTCATCCCGCGCCCGGGCCCGCGGGGGCATCCCCGCGCCCTGGAAATATAGGCGGCGGGGGGCGGAAGGCTCTTACCGCAAATTGCATCATTCGACGGCGCGCGCCGGAGGGCGAAAACGCTTGGCGGACAAGGGGTTCCGGCGCACAATGGCCGGGCGGCGCCCGATCCCGCCCCCGCCGGAGGACCCCCATGCCCCCGCCCATGCTCGGCCGGCTGACGGCCGGCGCGGCCGCGGCCGCCGCTCCCCTCCAGGCCGCCGCGGCCTGGGCGCACGGGGAGGAGGAGCTCCTCCTCTTCACCTACCTGGCCGAGGAGCCGAACCTGCTCCGCCTCTCGGCGGCCTTCATGGGGGCGGCGCTGCTGCTGCTGGGGAGCTACGTGCTGCTGGCGGGGAGGCAAGAGATGCGGCGGGCCTCCGCGGGGGGCGGCAGCCCGGAGCGGCTCAAGCTGATGGGGCCGGGGGCCTTCATCATGGGGGTGGGGACGCTCGTCCTCGTGACGGTGATGTTCGTCCTCCCCGAGCGCCTCCGCCCGCCCCACGAGCACCCGGAGAGAACGCCGGCCACCGCCCCCGCCGGGCCCAGGCGATGGGGCGCCTACTGACCGTCGGAGGAAAGGCTACTCCTCCGGCTCGCGGAACTGGCGCCAGAGGCGCTCGAAGCGGCTCTCATAGATCATGTCATAGAGGCCGAGGCGGTCCGGGAAGACGCGGGCGCAGGCCGCGCGCAGCTCGGCCCGGGCGAGGGCGATGTCCGCCCGGGGCACGTCCGCGCGCAGGATGAGGGCGCAGACCCGGTCCGCCTGGCGCTGGAAGCGGCGCACCCGGGCGCCCTCCTCCAAGCGGGCGCGGGCCCCGGGGGCCATCACCCCCGGGGGGCCTCCCCCCAGTAGCCAGGCCCCGCAGGCGCAGCGGCGCGGGCCGCTCTCCCACAGCTCCTGGCCCGAGGCGCGCCTCCCGCAGAAGGGACACCGCCGCATCCTGCACTCCCCTCCCGGACGGAACCAGACCGCCCCCGATAGTCTTGCGGCTCCGGGGGAGGATGGCAAGGGAAATCCTAGTGCCCCCCGTCCTTCGCGCTGATGAGGCCCAGCCCCGCGAGGGCGGCGAGGAGGTCCTGGAGGGCGGCGGCGGCGAGGCCGCCCGCGAGGAGCCGCGCGGCGAAGGAGAGGGCGCTCGCGCCGAGGACGAGGTAGCCGGCCAGCGTCGTCTTGGGGTTCTGCATCGAAGTCGCCTCCATTTGTGATCCCGGTCACACTTCGCGGGGGCCATCCCCGCGCCAGAGGCCAACATAGCCCCCGGGCGGGCCGGGGCTCTTACATCATTTTCCGGCTGGTTCCGGCTCGGCGCGGAAGCGGCGTGCTAGACTGCGGGGGAACCCGGGCGCGTCCAACCATCCGGACCCCGGAGGGAGACAGGGCGATGCGGCGATGGTGGGAAAACATCGGCAGGAAAGGGCGGCTCGGCCTACTCGGGGGAGCAATCCTGCTCCTCGTGGTGTTGTGGCTCCTGGGCATCGAACCCCCGCCGCGTCACTTGACCCTGGTCCACTTCAACGACTTCTACCGGATCCAGGGCGTCGAGGGCCGCACAAAGGGGGGCATCGCCCGGCTGGGGGGCCTCCTCGAGCGCCTGCGGAGCGAGGGGCCGGTGTTCGCCCTCTTCGGGGGGGACCTCCTCTCCCCCTCCCTCATGAGCCGGGAGTTCAAGGGCGTCCAGATGATCGAGGCCCTGAACGCGGTGGAGGTGGACGCCGCCACCTTCGGCAACCACGAGTTCGACGAGCGGGACGAGGCCCTCCTCCTCGCCCGCCTCAAGGAGTCGCGCTTCCCCTGGGTGTCGGGCAACGTGCGGCGGGCGGACGGCGCTCCCTTCCCCGGGGTGGCCGCCCGCCTGGTGCGCGAGGCGGGCGGGGTGAAGGTGGGGATCCTCGCCCTGACCATCCCCTCGATGAAGCGGCCCTACGTGAGCTACCTGCCGGTCCTGGAGACGGCGAAGCGAGATGCCGAGGCCCTGCGGCGCGAGGGGGCGGAAACCGTGATCGCCCTCACCCACCTCGGGATGCGGGAGGACCTGGATCTCGCCCGGGCCGTCCCGGGGCTGGACCTCATCCTCGGCGGGCACGAGCACGACGCCCAGCTGGGCCGGGCGGGGGCGGCCCTCATCCTCAAGGCGGACGCCGACCTGCGCACGGTCTGGGTGATCGAGGCCGCCGTGCCCGCGGGCGGGCGGCCCGAGTTCCGCGCCAAGCTCCTCCCCCTCGGCCCGGAGGCGCCCCGGCCCCCGGCCCTCGCGGCCTTGGAGGAGAAGTGGGTGGCCGCCCTGGCCCAGAAGCTCGGGCCGGACGAGAAGGTGGGGGAGACCGGGGTGGCCCTCGACGGGCTCGAGCCCACCGTGCGCTTTCGGGAGAGCAACCTCGGGAACCTCGTGGCCGACGCCCTCCGCGAGGAGGGCCAGTGCGAGGTCGCGCTGGTGAACGGGGGCGCCATCCGGATCGACGAGACCCTGCCCGCCGGGCCCCTCACCCGCCACCAGGCGGCGGAGATCTTCCTCTTCCGCAACGACGTGGCCCGCCTCCGGGTGCCGGGGAGCATCCTCGCCGGCGTCCTCGAGCTCTCGGCCTCCCAGCGGGGGACGGGGGGCTTCCTCCAGGTGTCGGGGGTGCGCGCGGTCCTGGACCCCGGCGCCCGTCCTCCGGACCGCCCGCTGCGGGAAGCCGAGGCGGCGGGGGCGCCCTTGCAGGGGAAGCGCGAGTACACCGTCTGCACCCTCGATTTCCTCGCCCAGGGGGGGGACGGCTACACCATGTGGACGGGGCCGGAGTTCCGGGCCGGCCCAAGCGCGGGGGACGCCGAGGAGCTGTTCGTGCGCTACCTCCGCCGGAAGGGGCGGGTCGCCCCCCAGGTGGAGGGAAGAATCCGCTTCCGGGGGCGTTGACGGGTTGTGGCTGGAAACAGGGGAGAGTGGTATAGTTTTTTGCTAGGTCCGGGGCGCTTTCGCGCTGGGGCGCGGACCGCCGTGAGGGGGGGGTTCACCGATGAAAAAGCTGATCGCGCTTGGCCTTTCAATGACTTTGGCCGCCTCGCTCCTGGCCGGCTGCACCGGCGAGCCGGGAGGGCTCAGCAAGCAGGCCGGCGGCGCCGTCCTGGGCGGCATCGGCGGCGGCCTCGTCGGCTCGCGGATCGGGTCGGGTCGGGGCCAGACCGTGGGCATCATCGCGGGCACCATCCTGGGCGCCCTGCTGGGCGGGGAGATCGGCCGCCAGCTGGATGAGCGCGATCGCCTCATGATGGCCCAGGCGACCCAGAGCTCGCTCGAGCGAACCTCGTCGGGCCAGGTCAGCCAGTGGCGCAACCCCGACACCGGGGCGAGCGGGACCATCGCCCCGCGGCCCGCCTACCAGACCTCCTCGGGCCAGCACTGCCGGGAGTTCCAGCAGACGATCACCGTGGGCGGCAAGACCGAGCAGGGCTACGGCACCGCCTGCCGCCAGCCCGACGGCTCCTGGAAGATCACCCAGTAGGGCCACCGCCCCATTCCACAAGGAGGCACCGATGAAGAAAGCCGCCGTCGCATTTTTCCTGGCCGCGTCGCTGGCCCTCGCCCCCGCGGCCACCCTGCTCGCCCCTTCGCCGGCCCACGCCCAGGCCCAGGCGCAGATGTCCTCGAAGGAGGTGGACCCCGCCCTGTGGATCCTCGACCTGCTGATCGTGCGGCCGGTCTCGCTCCTCATCGTGGCGGGCGCGGTCATCACCTACCCGGTGGCCCTTCTGCTCGATCCGCTCTTCGGGAACGACTCCACCAAGCTCAAGAGGGACTGGCTGACGAAGAACTTCGACTTCACCTTCGATCGGCCCATGGGCAACTTCGACTGGAAGCCCCGCTAGCCCGGAGGAGCCGCCCATGCCGATCCGACTCGCCGCCCTCCTCCTGGCCCTCGCGATCCTGGCCGGCCCTCGGCCCGCCTGGAGCGCGGAGGCCGGCAAGGGGATTCCCGGCCACTCGGACGAGGGCGCCATGCTGGTGGACCTCCTCCTCGTCCGGCCCCTGGGGCTCGTGGGCGTCGTGGGAGGGCTCGTGCTCTACCTCCCGGCCGCCCTCCTCCAGGGCATCGGCGGGCACTCCGTCGAGCCGGTGGCGGAGGCCCTCGTCCGCAAGCCCATCGAGTTCATCTTCAAGCGGCCCCTCGGGGAGTTCCGGCTCGACTGACCGGGCCGCCCGCGCGCAAACAAAAATCCCCCCGCCCGAGGGCGGGGGGATTTTTGTGTCACCGCTCCCCCCCGAACTTCCACTCCAGGTCGAAGGGGAAGTCCACCTGCATCTTCAGGATGTAGCGCAACACGTCCTCCCGGCGGAAGCGCAGGCTCTTGAGGGAGGGGAAGCCGGGCGGGCGGCGCTCGGAGGGGCCGGAGGGGCTGCAGCGCAGATAGACCGGCCGCAGGCAGGGCGCCTCGCTCGCGCAGTCCTCGAGGATGAGGTTGTCCACCCCACGCACGCTGCGGTAGCCCAGCACCTTGGCCAGCATGGCCTTGGTGAGCACGGCCTCCTCGGCCAGGATCCTCATGGGGGGCCGGGGGTCGGGCCGGGAGTCGCGGGAGGGCCGCCTGAGGCGGCGGGGGCGGCGGGCCGTCCCTTTCATCGGGCCAGCGCCTCCCCGAGGGGGAGGATGGCCACCTCCTCCCCGCGACTCGCGGCCCAGGCCTCGGCCGCCGGCCGGGAGGGGAAGAGCAGGCGCACCCGCCGCTCCCGGCCCCGGTCGAGGTAGGTGAGGAGCACCCCCTCCTCCGGAAGCCCGAGGCCCTCCTCCACCAGTTCGCGCGGCCCGCGCTCGTGGGCCGAGAGGTAGGAGGCCTCCTCCCGCGCGCCGCCCTCCCCTCGCTCCAGGCGGGTCCGGGCGGCCCTGGAACGGAGGGATGGTTGAGGGGCTTCATGACGGGACGCCGGGCGGCCGGGGGCCGCCTGCGGCGCGGTTGCGGATGTGGGGAGACACAGAGGGGCCGGGCCGCCCGGACCCAAATCGCCGCCCGGGCCGGGGACCGGCCCCCGCCCGGGGAAATCTTTGGCCGAGGACATGGAAGAAACCGCCCGCTTCATGGGCTCTCCCTCCTTCGCGTCCGGCGCCCGCGCGGCGCCAGCCCCCTCAACATAGGCGGATTTACCTGCTAAGTCAATATAGATTATTTATATATAC
>JBBTDR010000334.1:0-4794 GCA_038042665.1 Nitrospinota bacterium | reverse complement strand
GGGGCGGGCGGCGGGGTCCAGGCGAAGCGCCTGCCCTCCGGCGCGGACAGAGAGGCGCCCGCCCTGGGCTGGGCGGGCGCCGGCTGGGGAGCGGGGCCGCCCCGCGGGGCCGGCGCGGGCGGCTGGGATGAAGCGGGCGGCTGGGGCGCCCGCCCGGCCGGTGGCTGCGGGGGGGCGGCGTCCTTGGGCTCCTGGCCCGGCACGGCGGGTCCGGCCGCGGGGGCCGAGGCGGGGGCGGGGGCCGAGGCGGGGAGGGCGCTCTGCTTGTCCTGGACACCCTTCCAGATCGCGCCCAGGGGAGCGAGGGTGTCCTTGGGCGGCACCCCCACCTCGCGAGAGCCGATCCTCGACTCCCAGGAGCCCACGATGGGGATATTCATCCCCAGCTGCCAGGCGATGCCGGCGCCGACGAGGGAGCAGGAGAGAACGAGGGCCGCCGCGCCCAGGGTCTTCGCCAGGGGAGAGGCCTCTTCGACCACGTCCTCCCGATCGGAGGGGGCCACCAGGTTCTTCGCCTGCCGGTACCAGCGCTGGTAGAAGGGGAGCTCCTGAAGCTTCTCCTCCGTGGCCTGCTCGGTGTAGCCGCCGTAGTAGTAGCTGGACTGGTAGCGGATGGAGTCCACGTCGGAGGTGGTCTCGGGCCGCACGGAGTTGAGCACCACGCCCCACACCTTGGCCCGCACGTTGTCGAGCTGCATCTTCGCCCGCTTGAGCGCCCCGCGGGCGATGGCGCCGACGCGGTACACCAGCACGCAGCCGTCCACCCGCGTGCCCAGGACGGCGGCGTCCGTCACGGGGAGGACCGGGGGCGTGTCGATCACGATGACGTCGAACTCGTTTTTGATCTCCTCCAGGAATTGCGTCATCCGGTTCGAGTTGAGAAGCTCGGAGGGGTTCGGGGGGATGTGCCCGCAGGTCAGGAGGTTCAGGTTGTCGAGGCCCGGCGTCAGCATGATGTCTTCCATGTCGAACTTGCCGAGCATGATGTCGGTCATGGTGCGGACGCAGTCCGCCCATTTGTTGTTGCCCAGGAGGACGTCGGTGAGGCCGGGCTCCCGGTCGACGCCGAAGATGCGGTAGATGACGGGTTTCCGCATGTCGCCGTCGATGAGCAGGGTGCGCTTGTTCGACTGGGCGCAGGTGATGGCGAGGTTGATCGAGGTGGTCGTCTTGCCCTCGCCCGGGGTGCTGCTCGTGATGAGGAAGGTGTTGCCGCCCTTCTCGATCGAGACGAACTCCATCTGGGTGCGGAAGGAGCGGTAGGCCTCGGCGATGGGCGAGCGCGGCACGAAGTGGGTGACGAGGCGGCCGTAGATGTCGGGGGTGAAGCGGCCCGCCCGCTCGGGGTTGCTCTCCACGTACTGCTTCTCGAGCTCCTCGTTGTCGACGATGGGGATCACGCCCAGGACGGGCACCTCGAGGTAGGACTCCACGTCCTCGATGGTGCCGATGGAGGTGTCCATCGTCTCGAGCACCAGGGCGAAGGCGAGGCCCACGACGAGGCCCAGCAGGGCGCCCACGAAGGTGTTCAGGAAGATCTGCGGCGGGTTGTCGCGCCAGAGGGGCCGGAAGGCGGGCTTCACGATGCGCACGAGGTGCTGGGTGCCGGCGAGGCGGATGCTCACCTCCTCGAACTTCTGGCGCAGCATGTTGTGGACCTCCTGGTTGGTGGCCAGCTGGCGCTCGAGGCGCTGGAGCTGGAGGGAGAGGTCCGGGATGTCCTTGTTTCGTTTGTCAACTCGGCCCAGCTCTTTCTCCCGGGTGCCGACGAGGCCGGCGAGGGTCTTCTCGCGCCCCTCCAGGATGACGAGCATCTGGCGGACGACGTTGTTGACCTGCTGGACGACGTCCTGGGCGGCGGGGTGATCCTCCGTGAATTCCTGGAGCAGGTTGTCGCGCAGGACCTGGAGCTCGACCAATTGCTGGTTCAGGCGGGCGAGGCCCGGGTCGATGTCGTCCACGGGGACGCGCTCGGTCCTGCCGGCCCGCACGTCGCGGATGTTGCGGACCTGCTCGATGGCCTCGCGGACCCGGCTGAGCATCCTCTTCTGTTCGGCGACGACTTCCTGGAGCCGTTCGAGGGCGCGGGAGAGGGCCGCCGCCTCGACGCTGATGGAGAGGAAGTCGTGCTCCTCCCTGAACCGCTTGATGAGGTTCTCGGATTCCTTCAGCCGCTCCTCGCTTTGGGTGAGCTGGCCCTTGATGAAATCGTGCTGGCGCAGGACGGTCTGGTTGCGGTTCTCGTAGTCGAACTGCCGGAAGACCGAGGCGATGGTGTTGGCCATCCGCGCGGCCTGGTCCGGGTCGCCGGAGGTGATCGTGATGGAGATGATGTTGGTGTCGCCCACCTGGCTGGTGGCGGCCTGGCCCGCGAGGCCGTTGATGGTGGAGACGAGCCGGCTGTTCTTCGCGATGTCGTCCGAGGCGAGGGACTTGTCCACCATCCCCATCTCCTTGGCCACCCGCTCCATCACGGGATAGCTGCGGATGACGGCGGTCTGGGTGGTGATCTCCGCCGTGGCGCCCAGGGCGGAGGGGTCGCTCACCAGGCCGGAGAGGGCGGTGTTCTGCTCGATGCGGATCGCGCTGGAGGCCGAGTAGATGGGGGCGGGCTCGTTCAGCTTGGCGAAGACGAAGCTGAAGAAGCCCAGCACGGCGATCGTGAAGATGATGATGATCTTCCGCTTGCGGACGATCCGCCAGTAGTCCCGTAAATTGATGTCGTACTGGCCCATGGCTGTCCTATGGCCCCACGAGGGTGACCGTCCTCGTGCCGGGCGTGAAGGTGCCTTCGCCGCCGCGCTCGGAGGTGAACCGGCTGGGGCCGCCCAGGTCGAACTTCAGGAGGTTCGCGTTGATCGAGTAGGCATCCTTGAAGCGCTGCGGGTAGAACAGGAAGTCAAGAATGGGCTGCGCCTTCCGGATGAAGTCGGTGACGTCGCCGATGGCCGTCCGCGGGACGAACACCACGTCGTTCGGCTTCAGGAGCTGGTCCCCGCGCCGGTCGCCGCGCTTGAGCATGGCCTCGATGTCGGCGTGGACGACCTCGGGCCGCTCGGCGTCGCCGCGGATGATCCGGACCTCGGTCTGAAGGGCGTAATCGAGGAAGCCGCCCGCCCGGGCGATGGCGTCGAGCACCCGCATGTTGAACGTGAGGGGGTGCACGCCCGGCGACCGGACCTCCCCGAACACGTAGACGCGCTTCTGCTCGATCAGTTCGGCGCTGGATTCGGGGACGAAGACGAGGTCGCCGTCCTGGAGCTCGGGGTTGTCCGCTTCGCCCGTGGTGCCCGAGACGTAGCGCAGCACGTTGACGGTGCGCGTCCCGCCCTGGCGGCGGAGGGAGACGTGGGTGAGGTCGCCCCCGGGCCGCTCGGCCGTCGTCGGGAGATGCCCGCCGGCCAGGAGGATGGCGTCCAGGAGGGTGACCGTCGCCGCCACGTTGTAGGTCTGGGGGCGGGCGACCGCGCCCATCACCCGGACGGTCTTGCTGCCGAATCGCGTGACCACGATGTCCACGCGCGGATTTTTGATGAATTTCTTGAGCTTCTCCCGGAGGAGGTCGGTCACTTCCTTGGTGGTCAGGTGGGCGGCCTGGACGTCGTCGATGAGCCCCAGGCTGATCGTGCCCCGCTCGGTGACCTGCACCTGCTCCTTCTGGGAGACGACGCCCTTCCAGATGCTGACGGTGAGCACATCGCCCGCCCCGATGACGTACTCGCCGGGGAGGCGCTTCTCCGGGAAGGCGCCCTCGATCTTCTCCGGCGCGGCGGGGGGAGGCGCGGGCACGAGCTGGCCCGAGACGAGCTCGGGCATGCGGGCGCCGGGGGGAAGGGGCAGGTTGTGCTTCTCGGGCTTGTCGCCGGGCGTCTGGCCGGGCAAGGCCTTGCCGAAGCCGGGCCAGACGGCGACCCCCATGCCGTGGGTGGCGGCGCCCAGGTCGAGCCGCCCGTCGCCGTCGAGGTCGGCCACGATCAGGTTGTGATAAATGCCGGTCTCGGGGAGAAGGCGCTGGGCAAGCCAGCCCTGGACCGGATCCTGCCGCCAGAAGCGCAGCCCCTTGCCGTCCATGGTGCTGGCCACGATGTCCGCCCGGCCGTCCGAGTCCCGGTCCACGGCCGCGGCGCGGAAGAAGCTCCCCTCGGCGGTGGGGCTGGACATCTGGTTGAAGGTGCCCTTGCCGATCCCCTGCCAGACCTGGATGCCGGTGTTCTTGCCGGCGGCGAGGAGGTCGAGGATGCCGTCCCCGTTCAGGTCGGCGGCCGTCACCCCCCAGAAGTCCCCCTGGGAGATGGTGTTGGGCCTGCCCCAGTTGAGGCTCTTGTCGCGCCCCAGCCAGGCCCGGAGGCCGCCGCTGGGGCCGCTGCCGGCGGCCACGATGTCGGTGACGCCGTCTTGGTTGAGGTCCACCGCGGCGACGGCATGGAAGGGGCCCGCCGCCTGGGGGGCGGGGGCAGGCTGCCATCGCTCGGCCCCCAGGTTCAGCCACACCCGCAGGCCGCCCTGGGCGCCGGCTTCATCCTTGGCGGCGATGATGTCGGGCCGCCCGTCGTAGTTGAAGTCGGCGATGGCGATGGCGCTGAACACCTCGCCCTTGCCCGGGGCGCCCATCCGCCGGAAGCGCAAGCCGCCGGTATTTTTCCAGATGGCGAGGCCGCTCTTCCCGTCGCCGCGCAGGGCGACGATGATCTCGGGCAGGGCGTCGCCGTCCAGGTCGGCGACCTCGATGGCGCGGATCTCGGCCCCCGTCGCAATCACGAGGGGCTGGGCCCAGCCGCCCTCCTTGCGGGTGGG
>JBBTDR010000333.1:0-2150 GCA_038042665.1 Nitrospinota bacterium | reverse complement strand
GCCACTTGGGGTCGAGGAGGTCCTGCCAGCTGCGGATCTCCACGCCGGGCAGGATGCTCTGGTTGACCGAGACGGTGTTGAGCTGGGCGTCGGCCACCCAATGGCCGGACCCGTTCATCTTGGCCTTCTCGGCGGGGGCGTAGTGCTTGTCGTCGGGGGAGTCGTACTTCGTCAGCTCCCCGCGCCGCTTGAGGGAGTGGAGCCAGGAGACGGCCGAGACGAGGAGGACGTCCGCCGTCACCTTGTTGGCCCGGACCTCCTCCTCCACCCGCCGGAGGATGATGGAGGTGGTGCGGTCGGCGAAGCTGAACTTCATGTCCGGGAGCCCGTAGAGCCGCTTGAACTCCGCCTCCATCTTCCGGGCCGTCCCGACCTGGAGGTAGTGGGAGACGTAGTCGAGCTGGCCCTCCTTCTTCGCCGCCTCGATGAGCTTGGCCACCCGCTCGCGCTCGGCCCCCTGGAGCTCCCTGAGGATCGGAGCGTCCGCCGCCCGCGCCGGGGCGGCCAGGGCCAGGGCCGCCAGGAACGCCCCGATCCAGCCGATCATCCGTGCCTTCATCGCACTCCCCTCCTCCTTCAGATCCGTCCGCCCCTCAGCCCCGGAGGAGCACGCAGCGCGCGGGCAAGACCCCCAGCGTCACCTGCTGGCCGGGCCGGAACGACACCTCCCCCTGCGCCTGCACCCGGAGGCTGAGATCCTTCACCTGAACCCGGCAGTCCCAGGACTGGCCGAGGTAGATGGCTTCCCGCACCGTGCCCTCGAGGCGGTTCCCCCCGGGCTGGAGGGAGAGGTGCTCGGGCCGGACGCTCACCGTGACGCGGGCGCCCGCCTCGGCCCCCTCCGCCCGGCGGCTGCACAGCAGGCGCGTCCCCGCCTCCGGCACCTCCACCCAGACGCCGCCGTCCTCCGCCTTCCCGGCCACGGTGCCCTCGAGGAGGTTCGTGACCCCGATGAAGTCGGCCACGAAGCGGTTCACGGGCTCGTCGTAGATGGCCTGGGGGGGGCCCTCCTGCTGGATGCGGCCCTCGTGCATGACGATGATGCGGTCGCTCATCACCATCGCCTCGGCCTGATCGTGGGTGACGTAGAGGGAGGTGATGCCGAGCTCGCGCACGAGGCGGGTGAGCTCGAGCCGCATCTGCTCGCGGAGCTTGGCGTCGAGGTTGCTCAGGGGCTCGTCGAAGAGGAGCACGCGCGGGTTGTACACCAGCGCCCGGGCCACGGCCACGCGCTGCTGCTGGCCGCCCGAGAGCCGGGTGGCGTTGCGCCCCTCGAGGCCCTTGAGGCCCACGAGCCCGAGCGACCGCGTCACCCGCTCGCCGACCTCGGCCTTCGGGACCGACTGCGCCCTGAGGCCGTAGGCCACGTTCTCGAACACCGTCATGTGGGGCCAGACGGCGTAGGACTGGAACACCATCCCCAGCCGCCGCTGCTCGGGCGGGACGCAGATGCCCCGCTCGCCCGAGGTGAGCAACTCCTCCCCGATGCGGATCTCCCCGCCCTCGGGCACCTCGAGCCCGGCGATGCAGCGGAGGGTGGTGGTCTTCCCGCAGCCGCTCGGGCCCAGGAGGGTGACGAACTCCCCCTCCTTCACGGTGAAGCTCACGCCGTTGACGGCGGCCGCGTCGGCGCCGAAGCGTTTCACGAGGTTGCGCACAGCCACACTGGCCAAGGTCTTCTCCTGGTCGCTGGCCCGGGAGGAGGCGGCGGTGGCGCAAGGCCCGCGGGCGGAAGGGTCTCCCTCCGCCGGCCAGCCCGGCTCATGCGCCCGGAAGGGAAAGCTCCATCCCGCCCATCAGCCCCCGCATCGGACTCCATTTCGGCGTGAATTGTCTTATATCACCCCGGCCCCGGAATGCCTACCGCGCCCAGGGGGATCCGCCCGCTTGCGGCGATGCGGGAAGGCATCCGGGGCGGGAGGGGTTCCCCGGCGCTCCCCAAAATTCCTCCGGGCGGAGCGGATTTTTCGCCCGCCGCCAGCCCGCCGCGCACGGAAAAAACGCGGGCGGGCCGCCTCCCTCAGCCCGGGAGGACCGGCCCGCCCTCAGGTGCTTCCGGGGGGGGGACTTCCGGCTAGAACTTCACGAGGAGGACGAGGCGCACGGCCGCGGCGGCGGCCCCCGCCCCGAATACGAGCCGCACCCTCCAG
>JBBTDR010000332.1:0-1502 GCA_038042665.1 Nitrospinota bacterium | reverse complement strand
GATCTCTTTCTTGTCTATGTAGCTCTCCGGGTTGAAGTCCTTCACCTCGGCGCAGATCTGGGTGGGCAGGCGCTCGGGGTTGAAGCGGGTGACGGGGCCGATGCCGGACTGGCCCCCCATCAGGGCGCTCCAGTTGGCCGGGACGCCCACCCCCAAGGGCGTGACCAGGCCCAGGCCTGTCACCACGACCCGGATGTCGCTTCGCAGCAGCTTTTGCACTTTCAAATATTCTCCCCGGCGGCGGACCGGCGCGGCTCCCCGCCCAGAACCATGCGGCTAGGATTTCCGGTTGGTGATGTAATTGATGGCGTCCTGGACGGTCGTGATCTTCTCGGCGTCCTCGTCGGGGATCTCAATGCCGAACTTCTCCTCGAAGGCCATGACGAGCTCGACCGTATCGAGCGAATCCGCCCCCAGGTCGTTGATGAAGGACGCCTCGGGCACGACCTTGCCGGCTTCGACGCTCAACTGCTCCACCACGATCTCCTTCACCTGCGCGGCGATGTCCTGCGTGCTCTCTGCCACGATTCACCCTCCCATCGTTGACCGTGTCGCCTCAGTCCTCGCCGCCCCGGGACAGGAGGGGCGATGCCGCCGGCCATCCGCCCGAAAGCGGGCGCACCCTCCGGCCGTCGGCAGCCTCCAGCGGCGCCGGGCCTGTCCCCCAAGAAGCGACAGGGCCTCTCTCAAAGGGCGTTGTATATTATATCAGCGAAAGGGCTTCAAGCGAGGTGGCCGAGCCCTTCCACCGTTTTTGCCAGGCTTTCACCGTCCTCGATGTTCCAGACCGGCACATCCCGGAGAATCCGCCGGCTCAGGCCCGAGAGCACCTTTCCCGGCCCCACCTCCACCACGGCGTCGAGCCCGGCCTCGCCCGCCGCCTGCAAGGCGTCCTCCCACCGGACGGAGGAGCGGACCTGCCGCTTCAGGAGCTCCTTGGCCTCGGCCCCGTCCCGGACGGGCTTGCCCGTCACGTTCGAGTAGACGGGGATGGACAGCGGCCGGAACTCGGTCCCGTCCAGCACCTCGCTCATCCGGGCGGCCGCCTCGGTGAGGAGGGAGCAATGGAAGGGAGCCCCCACCGGCAGCATCGCCACCTTGCGGACCCCTCGCTTCTCGGCCAGGGCGGCGGCGGCCTCGACCGCCTTCTTCTCGCCGGAGAGGACGTACTGCCCCGCCCCGTTGTAATTGGCCACCTCGACCACCCCTTCCACCTCATGGCAGAGGGCCTCGGCCACCTCCCGCTCCGTCCCGAGCAGGGCGGCCATCGCGCCCTCGCCGGCGGGGACGGCTTCGCCCATGAACTGGCCCCGGGCCTGGACCAGGCGCAGGGCGGTCTCGAAGTCCACCGCCCCGGCGGCCACGAGGGCGGAGTACTCGCCCAGGCTGTGCCCCAGGGCGATGGCCGGCCGGATGCCCTTCTCCTCCAGGAGCCGGTACGCGACGTAGCTGTGGACCAGGATGGCGGGCTGGGTGTGTTGCGTCTGGGTGAGCTTCTCTCT
>JBBTDR010000331.1:0-4983 GCA_038042665.1 Nitrospinota bacterium | reverse complement strand
GAACCCCAGGGGGGCGGTCGGCCGCCCCTGCAAGCTTGTCCTTCCGAGGGAGCCCGCCCCAAACGGCAAGCCGCTTGGGTGGCGGCGCCCGCCACCGCCCGAAAGCAACGGCCGGGGAAGCTGCTTCTGTCTTTTGACCTGTCATTCCGAGCCCTTCGCGGAGCCAGTCCTGACTTCGGCGAGTTCCGCCGAGCGGAGCGAAGGGCTCGGAATGGTAACCATGAGCCGTGAGGCTTTATTTTGAAATCCATTTCTGGGACGGGACACCCGTCGTCCGCGTTGGGTGATGACAGCTTCGCCCCCCGCGCCGGGCGCTCATTTGCGCGCGGGGGGTTTGACACCGCGCGCGGTGGTGGTATGGAGAGGGCTCGTTATCGGGAGTTGTTCGTCTCAATTATGAGACGCCCGCTTCCCTCCCTCCATCGTTCCCCGGGGAGCGCCCCGTCTCCCAAAGGGGGTGAGCGCGCATGAGCGCGAGCCGCGGCCTGGAGCCCCTCTTCCACCCCCGCTCGGTGGCCGTGGTGGGGGCCTCCTCCGACCCGCGCCGCCTGGGCGGCATCCCCATCCGCCTGATGCGGGAGCAGGGCTTCCCGGGCGCCCTCTATCCCATCAACCCGAACCGCGAGGAGATCGGCGGCTACCGCTGCTATCCCGACGTGGCTTCCCTCCCCGAGACCCCCGACGTCGCCCTTTTCTCCACCCCGCGCGGCGCCGTCCTGCCCGCGCTGCGCCAGTGCGCCGGGCGGGGGGTGCGGTTCGCCGTCGTCTTCACCTCGGGCTTCAAGGAGACGGGGGCCGAGGGCGCCGCCCTCCAGGAGGAGATGGTGCGCCTGTGCCGCGCGGGCGGGATGAGGCTCCTCGGCCCCAACTGCATGGGGGTCATCGACGTCCGCGCCCGCCTGATGGCCACCTTCACCATCTCCATCCGGGAAGGAGAGCCCCTCTCCCCCGGGCCGGTCGCCCTCGTCACCCACAGCGGGGCGATGGCCGCCTGCGTGATCTCCGACCTCCACGACGCGGGCTCGGGCCTGAGCGCCATGGCGAGCCTGGGCAACGAGGCCGACATCGGCTTCGCCGAGTGCGTGGACCACTTCGTGGACGACCCCGGCACCCGGGTCATCTGCGGCTACCTCGAAGCGGTGCGGGACGGCCGCCGGATGCGCTCGGCCGCGGCGCGGGCCCTCGCCGCGGGCAAGCCCATCGTCCTCCTCAAGTCCGGGGCCACCGAGGCGGGCGCCCGGGCGGCCATGAGCCACACCGCCGCCCTCACCACCCCCCACGGCGTCTTCACCGCCTTCGCCCGGCAGTACGGCATCACCCTCTGCGGATCCCACCAGGAGCTCATCGAGACGGTGGAGTTCCTCGCCCACGTGGCGAAGCCCCGGGGGAGGCGGCTCGGCGTCCTCAGCTTCTCGGGCGGGGCGGGCTCCCTGGTGGCGGACGCGGCGGTGCAGGAGGGCTTCACCCTGCCCCCGCTCGCGGAGGGCACCCTCGCCCGGCTGCGGCGGGCCCTGCCGGAGTACGCCGCCCTCGGCAACCCGGTGGACCTGGTTTCCATCCTGGTGAGCCGGCCGGGGGAGAGCCCCCTCTTCGAAGCGGCGGCCGCCGTGCGCGATGACCCCGGCACGGACGCCGTGGCCCTCGTCATGGGGGTTTACCACCACGTGGCGGGCCAGGTGGCCGAGGCCTTCCGAAACCTCTTCGCCGGAAGCGCCAAGCCCTTTGCCTGCTGCTGGATGGCCCCCCACCGGGGGGAGCTCCAGGCCCTGCGGAAGTCCGGGGTCCCCGTCCTCGAGGACTACGACCGGGCCGTCCGGGCGCTCGCGGCCCTCCTGCGCTTCCACGAGGCCGCCGCCGCGGAGGCCGTCCCCAAGCCCGCCCCCGATCCCGCCCGCCGGGAGCGGGCCCTCCAGATGATCGCCCGCGCCCCGAAGAGCCCGGAGGGGATGCTCCCCCTCTCCGCCTGCGGCGCCCTCCTCGGCCTCTACGGCATCCGGCGCCCCGCCCAGGCGGAGGTCTCCTCCGTCGGCGAGGCCGTCGCCGCCTGGCGGGAGATGGGGGGGCCGGTCGCCCTCAAGGTGGTCTCCGGGCAGCTCGTCCACAAGACCGAGGCCGGGGGCGTCTCCCTGGGCCTGGACGGGGAGGGAGACCTCCGGGCGGAGGCCGCGCGGCTCCTCGGCTTGGCTCCGGACGCGCGCCTCCTGGTGCAGAAAATGGCGGGGGGAGGGGTGGAGCTGCTCGCCGGCCTCTCGCGCGACCCGGCCTTCGGCCTTTGCGTGACGGGCGGGATCGGGGGCATCTTCGTGGAGGTGTTCGAGGAGGTGGCCCGGCGGCTGCCTCCCTTCGGTGAGAGCGAGGCCGTGGCCATGCTGCGGGGGCTGCGGGGGGCGAAGCTCCTCCAGGGCGCCCGTGGAAGGCCCGCCGTGAACGCCGCCGCCGCGGCCCAGGCGCTGGCCCGGCTCTCGGAGATGGCCGCCGAGCTGGACGGGGCGCTGGACGAGCTCGACATCAATCCGCTCATCGTCACCCCGGAGGAGGCGCTGGCCGTGGACGTGCGGGTCCGCGTCCTTCCTCCCGGCGGGCCTTAGGAGGGACCGTCCGATGCCCAACCGGATCACCCCCGGGATCGCCGCCCTCAAGGGCCAGAAGCACGGGCCCTTCCGGGTGACGGTGGAGGCGGGGGCCATCCGCAGGTTCGCCGACGCCATCGGGGACCCGGACCCCGCCTACCGGGGGGAGAGGCCCATCGCGCCCCCCACCTTCCCGACCACCTTCCGGCCCGAGGGACCCTACCCGGACGTGCCGGCGGACTTTGGCGACGTGGGGCTCCACGCCTCCCAGGCCTACGAGTTCGAGCGCCCCCTGCGGGCGGGGGACGTGCTGGACGTCTCCTTCACGGTCACGGACCTCTACGAGAAGAGCGGCCGGAGCGGGGACCTGGTGTTCGTTGAGCGCGAGTACGAGTTCCAGGACGCCAGGACGGGGGCGCGGGTGGGCGGCGGGAAGTGGGTTTCCCTGCGCCGCTTCAACCCTGAGGGGTGGCCGGTTCATTGAGTCGGGAGGAACCGTCATGAAGATCGGGATCATCGGATCGGGCAAGGTCGGCGGCACGGTGGGCAAGCGCTGGGCGGCGGGTGGCCATGAGGTGGTGTTCGGCTCCCGCGACCCGGGCAGCGCCAAGATGAAGGAGCTCTTGGAGGCCACGGGCGGGAAGGCCAAGGCGGCCACCCTCGCCCAGGCCGCGGCCGCGGCCGAGGTGGTGGTGCTCGCCACTCCCTGGGCGGGGACGAAGGAGGCCCTGGCCGCGGCGGGGAACCTGGCCGGAAAGATCGTGATCGACTGCACGAACCCCCTGGCGGCGGACCTCTCGGGCCTCTCGGTCGCACCGGACACCTCGGCTGGGGAGCAGGTGGCCTCCTGGGCGAAGGGGGCCCGGGTGGTGAAGGGCCTGAGCACCACGGGCTCGGGCAACATGGCGGACCCGGGCTACGGCGGCCAGAGGGCCTCCATGTTCATCTGCGGGGAGGACGCCGGGGCCAAGAAGACGGTGGGCGGGCTGATGGAGGAGCTGGGCTTCGAGGTGGTGGACTGCGGCCCCCTCGCGGCTGCCCGGCAGCTGGAGCACCTGGCCCTCCTCTGGGTGTGCCTGGCCTACAAGCTCGGCAACGGGCCCAACATCGCCTTCAGGCTGCTGCGCCGCTAGGGGGAGAGCCCATGCGCTACCAGGCGGGGGACGCGCTCCCCGAGCTCGTGAAGGCGCCCATCGCGCGGGTCCAGCTCGTCCAGTACGCCGGGGCGAGCGGGGACTTCAACGCCATCCACTTCGACGACGAGGCCGCCCGCTCCCGGGGGCTGCCCAGCGTGATCGCCCACGGGATGCTCTCCATGGGCTTCCTCGGCCAGTTCGTGGAGAAGGCCTTCGGGGCCGGGGCCACGCGGCGGCTGGAGGTGAACTTCCGGGGGATGGTGAGGCTGGGCGAGGCCGTCACCTGCCGGGGGCGGGTGCGGGAGGTGCGCGAGGCGGGCGGCCGCCCGCTCGCCGTGTGCGAGATCGAGGCGGTCAACGGCGAGGGGACCGTGGTGACCCAGGGGGTGGCCGAGGCCTGGATGGAGTGAGTCCGGCCGGGGCCGGGCATTCAGCGTTCGAGGGGGAAGTCCGATGCGTCTGAAGGGGAAAGCCGCGGTGGTGACGGGGGCGGCCCAGGGGATCGGCCGCGCGGTGGTCGAGGCCTTCGCCCGCGAGGGCGCCCGCGTGGTGGCGGTGGATCTGAACGAGGCGGGGGCGAACGAGACGGTCCAGCTCGTGAAGGGGGCGGGCGGGGAGGCGCAGGCCTTCCGGGCGGACGTGAGCAAGCTGGCCGAGGTCGAGGCCGCCCTCGACGCCTGCGAGAAGGCCTTCGGGGCGGTCGAGGTGATGGTGAACAACGCGGGCATCGTGCGCGCCGCCATGCTCCACAAGATGACCGAGCAGCAGTGGGACGAGGTGATCGCCGTCCACCTCAAGGGCACCTGGGCGGGCATCCACGCCGCCGCGAAGCGGATGATCCCCTTGAAGCGCGGGCGCATCATCAACGTCACCTCGGGGGCGGGGCTGCGGGGCACCATCGGCCAGATCAACTACTCCTCGGCCAAGATGGGCATCGTCGGGGCCACCAAGAGCGCGGCGCGGGAGCTGGGCCGCTACAACATCACCGTGAACTGCATCTCCCCGGCGGCCGTCACCCCCATGACCGAGACCATCCGCACCGACCCGCGCTTCGAGCAGAAGTACCTGGAGCGCATCGCGCTGGGCCGCTGGGGCACGCCCGAGGAGATGGCGGCGGGCTTCGTCTTCCTGGCCTCGGACGAGGCGAGCTACGTCACCGGCCACGTCCTCCGGGTGGACGGCGGGATGGCGATCTAGGGCGGGCGGAGTGGGGAACGGTCGCGCCCGCCGGAATTCTCCCTCACCCCGGGGTCCCCAAGCGGCCTGCCGCTTGGGGT
>JBBTDR010000330.1:0-1123 GCA_038042665.1 Nitrospinota bacterium | reverse complement strand
GCCTGGCTCCCCTCGCCGCGGGAGAAGGGGAGAGGCGTGAAGATATTCAGGGAAAGGGGATATTTCCCGTCCGTTTCGACTCGGAGCCTGAGTTCCGGTTCTTCCATCAGCTTCGTCAGCGGTGAGAAATCGAATCTTCCGGAAGGAGTGGCAAAGGAGAGGCCTCTCCCCGCGGCCCGGGGCATCTCGCGCCACCGGATGCCGCCGTCCTCCTTGAGCAGCTCCTCGCCCCCCAGTTTTGCGGCCTCGGCCTTGAAGAGGGAATCGAAGCCGGCGGCCCCAAATCCTTGGAGCCCTAGGGTCTTGGCGATCAGGAGGAATATTTCCCCTGGGTCCTTGGCGTCCGCGGCGGGTTCGACGGCTCGGGGAGCGGCGTTCAAGATGGACCTGCCGTCCATCATCCGATGGAGCGAGCAGTGGGGGCGTTCCAGAGGGGTGCCGCAGGGGAGCACCCAATCGGAGTATTCGGCGGTCTCGGTGAGGAAGGGAGAAACCGTGACGACCAGGGGAGTATTCTCGAAGACGGGCTTCCAGGCCGCGGGCGCGGTGAAAAGGGGATTGGCCCGGTCCACCAGGAGCATCTTGGCCGGCGCGCGCGGGGTTCCCTGGGCTCCGGCCTGCCCTGTCTCCTCCCGCCATGAGGAGAAGAGGCCCTTCTCCCCGAGGCCGCCCAGCACCGCGTTGAGGGCATGCACGGCCAGTTGGTCGAAGAGGGGTCCCCGGCCGGTGATGGCGAGGGCGGGCTTCGTGTTCGTGAGCTTCACGCAGAGCAGGCGGATGCTCCTCTCCGGGATCCCCGCGGCCTTGGACACCCGCGGGATGGAGAAGGGCTCCAGGGCCTTGGCGAACTCGGCGAAAGCGAGCGAGCGCTCACGGAGGAAAGCGGAGTCCTGGCGGCCCTTGGAGATGATCTCCCGGGCCGCGGCCAGAGCCAGCAAGCCCTGGGTTCCCGGCCGTATGGGCAGCCAGGAGTCGGCCTTGGCCGCGCTCAGGGAGAAGCGCGGCTCGACCTGGATGATATGGGCGCGCTCGCCGCCCCTCCTGCGCAGGCGCGCGAAGGCCCTTTGGGCTTCGACATGGGAGGGGTGGGCCGCGAGCCAGTCCCAGCCGAAGGAGATCAGGA
>JBBTDR010000329.1:0-6365 GCA_038042665.1 Nitrospinota bacterium | reverse complement strand
TCAACCCGCAGGACTGGATCGGCTGGCCGGGACGCAAGGACTACGAGTACCCGGGCGGCCCCGGCCGGGGGCTGGGGACGCTGGGAGCGGTCTTCACCGGGGTGGGGCCCTTCAAGCACGACGAGCCGGCCGATCGGCCCCCGAAGATCTTCGGCGGGAAGGTCACGATCCACGCGGGCAAGGGCCAGCCCAGCTACGTGATGCTGCCCATCATCCCGCCGAAGAGGGGGAAGTAGGCGGCGGGGGGCCGCGAAGGAGCAAGGCCATGCCGGACATCGCTCGCCTGTCCGCGATGGAGCTCGTCGCCCTCTACCGGGGGAAGCGGCTCTCCCCGGTCGAGGCGGCGCGCGCGGCCCTGGCCCGCATCGCGTCCTGCGACGGCGCGGTCAACGCCTTCTCCCTCGTGGACGAGGAGGGAGCGCTCGCCGCCGCCCGGGCCTCCGAGGAGCGCTGGCGGCGAGGCGAGCCCCTGGGCCCCGTGGACGGGGTGCCCGCCACCATCAAGGACCTGGTCCTCACCCGGGGCTGGCCCACCCTCCGGGGAAGCAAGACGGCCGGCACGGAGCCCTCGGAGGAGGACGCCCCGCCCGCGGCCCGGCTGCGCGAGAGCGGCGCCGTCCTCATCGGGAAGACCACCACCCCCGAGTTCGGCTGGAAGGGGGTGACGGACTCCCCCCTCACCGGGGTCACCCGCAACCCCTGGAACACCCGGATGACGCCCGGGGGCAGCAGCGGAGGGGCCGCCGCGGCCTGCGCCTTGGGCATGGGCACCCTTCATCTGGGGAGCGACGCCGGGGGCTCCATCCGCATCCCCTCGGGCTTCACCGGCGTCTTCGGCCTCAAGCCCAGCTTCGGGCGCGTGCCCACCTATCCGCCCAATCCGAACCACACCCTCGTCCACGCCGGTCCCATGACGCGCACGGTCGGGGACGCCGCCCTCATGCTCAACGTCCTCGCCCGCCCCGACGCCCGCGACTGGTTCGCCCTCCCCTACGAGGAGCGGGACTACCGGGTGGGGCTGGAGGGCGGGGTTTCGGGCCTGCGGGTCGCCTTCAGCCCCACGCTCGGCGGCGCGAGGGTGGATGCCGAGGTGGCTGAGAGAGTGGCCTCGGCCGTCCGGGTTTTCGAGGAGCTGGGCGCCCGCGTCGAGGAGGCCGACCCGGGCCTGGGAGACACGGAGAGGATTTTCTGGACCATCTACTTCGGCGCCGCGTCGGTGCTCGTCGCCAACGTCCCGGCGGAGAAGCAGGCCCTGCTCGACCCCGGGCTCCGGGAGGTGGCCCGGGAGGGCGCCGCCATCCGGCTCGATGACTTCATCCGCGCCTCGGTCACCGAGCGCGCCGCCGTCGGGCGCAAGATGAAGCTCTTCCACCAGACCTACGATCTGCTCTTGACCCCCATGCTGCCCATCCCCGCCTTCGAGGCGGGCCGGGAGGCGCCCGAGGAGGGCAAGGCCGGCCGCTGGGTGCGGTGGACCCCCTTCACCTATCCCTTCAACCTCACCGGCCAGCCGGCCTGCTCCGTCCCCTGCAGCTTCACCTCCGGAGGGCTCCCCGTCGGGCTTCAGATCGTGGGCCCCATGCACGCCGACGCTCTCGTGTTGCGCGCCGCGCGCGCCTTCGAGTCGGCGCGGCCCTTCCGGATGCCCGAGGGGCCGAGAGAGGGATAGCGCCCGACCCGCCCGCCGCGTAGGACTCCCGCCGGGGGTCGGCTCCGCCGGCCCTTTTTACCGTCTGCGGCGCGGAGAGTTTAGGCCGATTCGGCGAAGGAGGCGGAGACGCCGGAGAGGGAGTGGTAGACCTCGAGGTACTCGTCCACCATCCGGGTGTGGCTGAAGCGCTTGAGCGCGCGCGCCCGGACGGCGGCCCGGTCGAGCGCGAGGGCCCGGGGAACGAGGCGGGCCAGCGCGCCGGCCGAGTCCCCGTAGAAGCCGGTCTTCCCGAAGTCGACCACCTCGCCCACGGCGCCCCGGTTGCAGGCGACGACCGGCGTCCCGCAGGCCATCGCCTCCACCATGACGTTGCCGAAGGGCTCCTCCCACTGGACGGGGAAGAGGAGGGCGGCCGCGTTCTTGAGGAACTCGTTCTTCTGGGCGTGGTTCACGCGCCCGATGGAGGCGGCGTGCCTCCCGTCGAGGAGGGGCCGGATCTTCCCGGCGAAGTAGGCCTCCTCCTCCTGGTTCTCGGGGGCGCCCGCCAGGACGATGGGGAGCCCGGCTTCCCGGGCGATCAGGATGGCGTCCAGGGGGTTCTTGAGGGGGGACATGCGCCCGAGGAAGGCGAGGTACTCGCCGGGGCGGAACGAGGGCTCGAAGGCGCCGAAGTCGAGCCCGTTGGGGATGACCCGGAAGCTCTGGCGGGAGCCGCTCGGGACGGAGGCGATTTGCGAGCGGGTCTGGGCGATGATCGGAACGTCCGGGTAGCGGCCCAGGATCCACAGGTCGTCCGGGGTGAGGGCGCTGTTGATCCGGTGGACCACGGGGGTCTTGGAGAGGGTGCCGATGGGGACCGCCTGGCACCCCATATGGCAATTGATCACGTCGAACGACTCGGCGCCGTGGATGGCTTCCGCCAGGTTCGCGTTGGCGTAGCCGTCGTAGGTCCAGGCGTCCCCCCTGGCCATGGCGTCGACCAGGTTTTCGTCGCAGCCCGATCGCAGCCGGGCGCTCGTCCGGGAATCGCCCGAGGCGAAGAGGGTCACCTCGTGGCCGCGCCGGACGAGCTCCTCGGTCAGCAGGTGGATGACGGCCTCGGTCCCGCCGTAGTTGACGGGCGGCACGCTGGCCCAGAGGGGGGCGATCTGGGCGATCCTCAGGGCGCTGGAGGGGGAAGCGGCCATCGAGGGGGTGCCCTCCCTCCGCGTGCGCTCCGGGCGCGGCGGAAAACAGGTGCCTTCGGCTGCCGGCCGGCGAGACGCCCCGCAGGCCGGGGCGCTTCCGGGCGGAACGGCCCACCCGGCCTCGCGCCCAAGGGGGCTTGGGCGGGTACGGGCAAAGGGCCAGCCGGATTGCGGAGTCGTCCACCCCTTTTGGTTGAACAAACGGAGAGAGCCTCCCGCTGGTTGCAGGGGAGGCCGGAAAATCCTCGAAAAGTCCTGGATGCGCGTTTTCGCAATGGTTTCCGCCGCTTGGGGGGGCCGTTGCGGTCGCGGAGGCGTTTCTTGATCTGAGAAAGCCGAGGGATTTTTGGGGTTTTGCTTTCCCGGCCTGTGGCGGAAACTACACGCCCGCGCGCGCCATCATGTGGGCGATGACCTTCTCGGCCGCGAAGTACTCCTCGGCGATCTCGGCCGCGGCCCGGCAGTGGGCGGGGTAGTCGGCCCGGATGGCCTCGAAGGCGGCGAGGATGTCCTCCATCGTCCGGAAGGGGAAGAGGCCTTTCCCCGTGGGGAGGACTTCGCCGAAGCCGGTGTCCTGGGTGACCACGGGCCGGCCCGCGGCGAGGAAGCAGGCGGAGCGGTCGCTGAACCACCCCGTGCGGGGGCGGACGTACTGGTCCTTGGCCACGGTGAACTCCCCGCGCGAGGCCTGGACGTAGGCGCGGTAGGGGTGGATGTCCCCGGAGAGGGCGTAGGCGTTCTCGACCCGCCAGCCGTGGGAGCGGATCATGCGGAGCGCCTCCGCGTCCCGGGTGGCCAGGGCCAGCTCCAGGGGCTCGCGCGCGCGGCGGGGCAGCTCGATGAACTTCAGGAGCTCCAGGTGCTTGCTCCAGAGGTAGGTCTCCCCCCGCCAGCGCACGTCCTTGCCCGTCTGCTTCCAGCTCGTGATGGTGGTGAAGGGGCCTCCGCCGTCGGCGTGGGCGCCCTCCGGCTGGCGCCACCAGTCCGTGACGACGGGCTGGCGGGTGGGCTGGAAGTTGAACCGGGTGAGGGGGATGCCGCAGCCGGGCCTGCCGATGTTCTCCCCGAAGGTGAACCAGTGGGTGTGGGCGTCGAGGAGGCCGGCCATCGCCTCCACGCCGGAGGCCACTTCGGCCTGGGCGAGGAAGGGGTCCGACTCGACGTAGAGCCGCGCGGGGACGCGCATGTGCCTCTCTTGGAGGACGGTGATGCCCGTCACGTTCACGAGGGCCCCGGCCCGCTCGAACAGCCGGGCGAGGGCGGCGGGCGAGAGGCCGTGGAGGCTCCCGTCCGCGGGGTTGCGGTAGGACCACCGCCCGGCCAGGCCGCACCAGGCCATGAGCCGGCCGAGGTAGCGCACGGTGTAGCGGCAGCTGGCGGAGACGGCGTCCTGCTCGGGGTCGTAGGGCCAGGCCTCGGTGTCCTCGGCGTAGTAGACGTCGTAGCCCAGCCGCCGGAGGCCCTCCAGGTAGTGCAGCGCCTGCCAGGCCACCCCGGCGTAGGGCGACTGCCCCATGAAGCCCATCACGATGACCGTCGGTTTCCGCGGCAAGGGGGAGTACCTCAGGCGCCGGGCGGCTTGGCGAAGAGGGAGACGAGGACGTCGATGGCCACCCCGTTCTTCTCGCCGCGGAAGATCTCCTCCGCGTCCAGGGTGAAGCCCACGTTCGGGAACAGGTCGCGGAGGGTGCGGACGTACCAGGGCTTCAGGAGGTACTCCTCCACCCCCCCGCAGGTGTTCGCGAGCAGGAGGCGGCCCCCCGGCCGGAGGGACTCGAACGCCTGGGTGGCGAACCAGGAGACCTCGAAGAAGGTG
The DNA here is from genome assembly GCA_038042665.1 of Nitrospinota bacterium. Taxonomy (GTDB): domain Bacteria; phylum UBA8248; class UBA8248; order UBA8248; family UBA8248; genus 2-12-FULL-69-37. The sequence goes on along the minus strand of JBBTDR010000329.1, from coordinate 1,711 downwards.
TAGAGCCAGCCGAAGTAGTAGATCACCTCGCTGATGACGATCAGGTCCCACGGCCCCTCGGCCTGGAGCTTCATCTCCATCGCGTTGGCCACCCGGAACTCGGCGTTGGGCGGGGCGCCCGGGGCCTTTTGCGCGCGCTCGATGGCCGAGGGGGCGATGTCCACCGCGAGGACGCGGCCGCAGAGGGGGGCGAGCCTCCGGGTGAAGGCGCCCCCGCCGCAGGCGATCTCGAGCGCCCGGGGGTAGCGGCGCCCCTCGATCAGCGCGATCAGCCGGGCGTACTTGGCCCGCTCGAAGTCCGAGGTCTCGAAGTCCCAGAAGTCGCCCTTCTTCCAGATGTCCTCGAAGAAGGACTGGGCCTTCGCCTGGACTTGCTCCCGGTCCCGGGTCATGGGGGCCCTCATCCTCCCGCTTGGACCGCCAGGCCGGCCAGGAGGGGGCCCAGCTCGGCCGAGCGGAAGGAGCAGAGAGTGATCCCGAGGTCCGGCAGGGCCGCGCGGACCCTGGGGTCGCAGAGGGTGGCGAGCTCCCGCCCGCGCTCATGGAGATAGGGAGACTCGAAGTCTTTCCCTTGGCCCGGGTGGCAGCCGAGCTCGGCCGCCCCGGGCCCGAGCCTGCCGAGGACCCCGAGCAGGTGATCCACCGTGAGCGTCCCGGGGAGGGGGTGGCCCTCGGCGGTCTGGCCGTAGAAGTCCCCGCAGTAGCGCACGCCCGGCGTGGCCCCGCGGAGCGGCACCCCCAGCTCCTGGGCCATCTCCGCGAAGATCGAGCGGGCGGGCTCTCTGCGGTGGACGTGCTGGTGGGAGTCGAGGTGGGTGGGCTCCATCCCGGTCAGGCGGCGGAAGGCGTCGAGCTGGCGGCGGGCCTCGGCGCGCACGGCGCGCGCGTCGCCGGCGGGCGCCACCTGGTAGAGGATCTCCCAGTTTCCCTCCCGGCAGACCCACTCGCCCAGGTCCAGGTGGAGCCCCACGCTCAGGGAGAGGTTCCGCCGGGCGTAGGCTGCCGCCTCGCCCGCGGCGGGCCCGCGCGCCATGAGGCTCGCGCTGGTGAGGATGCCCCGCTCGCGGGCGGCGATGGTGCCGGCGTTCACCCCGGGGCTCAGGCCGAAGTCGTCCCCGTTCACGATGAGGAGCTTGGGCGCGGCCATGGCTCTCAGAGCCCCGCCCGCTCGAGGAGGGAGGCCAGCACCCTCTCGGCCCGGAAGTGCTCCTCCGCGACGGCGCGGGCGGCCCGGCAGTGCCGCGGGTAGTCGGCGTTGATGGCCTCGATCGCGGCGAGCGCCTCCTCCATCCCGCCGAAGGCGAAGAGGCCCTCGCCCAGCGGGAGGACCTCGCCGAAGGCGGTGTCCTGGGTGACGACGGGCTTGCCCGCGGCGAGGAAGCAGGCGGAGCGGTCGCTGAACCAGCCGGTGCGGAAGCGGATGTTCTGCTCCTTGGCCACGGTGAACTCCCCCCGCGCGGCGCGGATGTAGTCGCGGTAGGGAAGGATGTCCCTCGAGATCGGGGCGGCGTCGATCACCCGCCAGCCCTTCGAGCGCAGCAGGGCGAGGGACTCGGCGTCATCGGCGGCGAGGGCGAGCTCAAGGGGCTGGGCGGTGCGCCGGGGGAGGTCCGAGAGCCGGAGGAACTCGGTGTGCTTGCTCCAGGTGTAGGTCTTGCCCTCCCACTCTATGTCGTTGTTCGCCTGCTTGCAGTGGGAGACGGTGGTGAAG
>JBBTDR010000328.1:0-6019 GCA_038042665.1 Nitrospinota bacterium | reverse complement strand
AAGACCCTGCTCGACGCCCTCCTGGCCGCCCTCAAGGCGCGGGGGATCACCCGGGGCAAGGTCGCCCTCGACGAGGAGGGCTGCGAACCCGCCCTCTTCAAGGCCCTCCAGGAGAAGCTGCCGGGCTGCGAGTTCATCCCCGGCTCGGGCCTCTTCCTCATGATCCGGCTCGTCAAGACCGAGGAGGAGCTCAAGGCCCTGCGCGCGGCGGCCCAGATCAACGAGGACGCCATCGGCGAGGTCTTCAAGTTCGCGCGCGCGGGGGTGACCGAGAACGAGGTGGCCGAGGTCTGGCGCCAGGCCGTGGCCAAGCCGGGCGGGATGTGGCACTGGTTCCACTTCAACAGCGGCCCCCGCAGCATCTTCATCTTCCCGCCCACGGGCCGGAAGCTCCAGAAGGGCGACCTCTTCATGTTCGACGCGGGGCTCTTCTACCAGAACTACAACGCCGACACCGGCTCCTGCGGCTCCATCGGGGAGCCCGGCGCCCAGGCCCAGCGCGAGTTCAAGGCCATCGAGGAAGGCTTCCACGAGGCCGTCAACACGGTGAAGGCGGGGGTGACCGGCGGGCAGATCTACAAGGCGCTCATCCGCGGCATCAAGTCGAGGTGGCCCCAGTTCGACGCCCCCTTCGCGGGCCACACCATCGGCCTCGAGGCCCGGGAGTTCCCCTTCATCCTCGGGGAGGAGACCCAGCACAACCAGCCTTTCCTGCCGAGGACCTCGGAGATTCCCCTGCCCGTGAACTCGGTCATCAACATCGAGGCCCCGGTCGGCACCTGCGGCTTCGGCGGCTACCAGATCGAGTACTCGGTGGTGGTGAAGCCGAACGGCTGGGAGCCCCTGCTGCCCCAGAAGCGCCACTTCCGGGTGCTCGGGGCGTAGGCGGGCGACAGCCTCGCAGCCGCTCCGGGTGATTCGCAGGGGCGGGTTTGAAACCCGCCCCTGCGGAGATGGACCCGTCGGCAATGCAGGGGCGAGGCATGCCTCGCCCCTGCGGACCATCCGGCGCGCCCCCCTAGGGGCGGCTGGACTTCGGCGAGCTCAGTCGAGCCGCCGTGCGCCCTTCGGGAGAATCGGGAAGGCCCGTGGACGGAGGGTCTCCCCCCTTCCGCACCCGGAGGCGGAAGACGATGTCCCGGGCGCGGAAGAGCCCCGAGAGGTGGAACTCATAAATCTCCGGGAAGCGGTTGGCGAACCAGGCGACGCCCAGCCAGCAGTGGAGGCGGCAGAAGGTGAGCCGCCGCTCCAGCACCTCGAAGCGCACCCGGGTGTAGAAGGGCAGCGCCGGGTAGTAGCACTCGAGGAAGCGGTTCACCCACAGCCGCCAGCCCCGCGAGGGGTCCGGGCCCGGGTCAGAGACGAAGCCGAAGAGCTGCACCGAGAAGTGGTGGCGGTGGGTCGGGTCGGCGAAGGAGCAGGGGTTCGAGAAGTGGGGGGTCACCCCCTCCACCTCCGCCCCCCCGCGCGCGACCCGGTGGACCTCCTCCAGGAAGCGGAGGGGGTTCTCCACGTGCTCGAGGATGTGGCGGATGGCCACCCGGCCGAAGCATCCTTCCCGGAACGGGAGGCCGTCCCGGGAGGCGTCCCCCAGGACGTCGGCGTCGGTGGCCGGGTTGAGGTCGAGCCCGACCGCGCCCTGGGCCTTCGCCCGGCCGCATCCCACGTCCAATATCCGCACGCAGCCTCCGCTCTTGAGGGGCGGGGCGCAATTATAGAGGCGGCCGGGCCCTCCCGCCAGGACGGGCCCGTTCCCGCGCCGAGGCCCGCGAGGCCCCAGTTGACCCCCGCCCGAAAAAAGGGTGGGATCATGGCGGACCCTTTCGAGGAGGCACCGACGTGACGCCGACGCCGGATGAGGGAAGGCTGGGCCGCCGGGAGTTCCTCAAGCGCGCCGCCCTGGCGGGCTTGGGGGCGGGCCTGCTGGACCTGGCTCCCCCATCCGCGCAGGCCGCCGCGCCCCAGGTGCGCCGCTACGCCCCCCTGGGGAAGACGGGCCTCAAGATCTCCGACATCTCCTTCGGAAGCAGCCGCCTGGGCTCGGGGGAGGAGAGGGTCGTCCTCCACGCCCTGGAGCGCGGCATCAACTACTTCGACACCGCCGAGAGCTACACCGGCGGCCAGTCGGAGACCACCATCGGCAACGCGCTCAGGGGCAAGCGCGACAAGGTGTACCTCACCTCCAAGGTCTACGTGGGCGGCGGCGAATCGGCGAATTCCTTCATGGGCTCGCTCGAGGGGAGCCTCCGCCGCCTGCGCACGGACTACGTGGACGTCTACTTCCACCACGCCGTCAACGACGTGGACCGCCTCAAGAAGCCCGAGTGGCACGCGTTCATCGAGCTGGCCAAGAAGCAGGGCAAGATCCGCTTCTCGGGCGCCTCGGGGCACGCCGGGCACCTCATCGAGTGCATGGACTACGTGGCCGACTCGGGCCGCTTCGACGTCATGCTCGTTTCCTACAACTTCGGGCAGGACCCCGCCTTCTACCAGCGCTTCACCCGGGGCTTCGACTTCATCTCGCGCCAGCCGGACCTCCCCCGGGTCCTCCAGAAGGCCAAGGCCAAGGGCGTCGGGGTGGTGGCCATGAAGACCCTCATGGGGGGCCGCCTCAACGACATGCGCCCCTTCGAGAAGGACGGGGCCACCTTCGCCCAGGCGGCCTTCCGCTGGGTGCTCTCCAACCCCAGCGTGGACGCCCTCATCATCTCCATGACGAACCCGGCGGGCATCGACGAGTATCTCGGGGCCTCGGGCTGGAAGACCGCCGCCCAGCCGGACCTCCCCCTGCTCTACCGCTACGCCAAGCTGAACGGGGCCTCCTACTGCCGCCTGGCCTGCAACGGCTGCGAGGGGGCCTGCCCCGAGGGGGTGCCCATCGCCGACGTGCTCAGGACCCGGATGTACGCCGTGGACTACCGCGACATGCGCCTGGCCCGGGGCGAGTACGGCCTGCTCGGGGCCGGGGCCTCGGCCTGCCTGACCTGCGCGCACCAGGCCTGCGCCGGCTCGTGCGCTTACGGGCTGCCCGTCCAGACCCTCCTCGCCCCCACCCACCGGATGCTCGCCGGAGGGCGGCGCGGGACGGGGCCCGCCGTCTGATTCGGCCCGAAAGCGATCCCGCGGCCGCGGCCGCCCAGCCAGGAGCCGTACCATCGACATCGTCATCACCGGCGCGAACGGCGCCGTCGGCAGGGCGCTCATCCAGCGCCTCAGCCAGGGTGCCCACATCGTGCCCACCCGGCTGAGGGCCCTGGTGCGGAGCCTCGGGCGCTCCCTGGACCTGCGGCCCCTGGCGGCGGAGATCATCGAGGTCCGCTACGAAGACCCCGCGTCGGTGCGGCGCGGCGTCGAGGGGGCGGACGCCGTGGTGCACCTGTCGGGGGCCCTCATCCCCCGCCCGCCCGAGACCCTCATCCAGGCGAACACCGACACCACCCGCGCCGTGGCCGACGCCGCCGCCGAGGCGGGGGTGAAGCACTTCGTCTACCTCAGCTTCCCCGGGGCGGACCCCGCCTCGCGGAACGGCTACCTGCGCTCCAAGGCCCTCGCCGAGGCGATCCTCCGCCAGAAGCCCTTCGCGGGGGCCATTCTCCGGGTGCCGATGATCCTGGGCCCCGGCTGCCCCGCGGTGCGGAAGCTCCGCCGGCTGGCCAGCGCCCCCCTCACCCCCTTGGTGGGCGGGGGCGCCGTGCGGCTCCAGCCCATCGCCCTGGCCGACGTCCTCGCCGGCATCGCGTGGGCCCTCTCCCTCCCCGCCGGTCAGCCCCTCCAGGTGCTGGACCTCGTGGGGCCCGAGACCCTCTCCTACGCCGAGCTGCTGCGCCGGGTGGGCCAGCGCCTGGGCCGGAGCCCCCGCTTCTTCCCCATCCCCTGGGTGGCGGGCTGGCTGAGCGCGGCGCTGACGGGGCTCGTCGCCCCCTCGCTGGGGTGGAACCACTCGGTGTTCGACACCGTCTTCAGGGAGCACCTGGCCGACACCATGCCCGCCCGCGCCTCCCTGCCCTTCCCCTTCACCCCGGTGAACGAAACCTTGGACCAGTCGTTCTCCAACGCGGGCTAGGCCTGATGACCCCTCCGGACCCGGCCGCGCCGCCCTCCCCCGTCCGGCCGGGGCTCCTCCGCCAGGCGATCCCGCTCTCCCTCACGATCCTCATCTTCGCCGCCATCTTCTGGCGCATCCCCTTCGGCCGCTTCTGGGAGGCGCTCTCGAAGGCCGACTTCCCGCCCTTCCTGGCGCTGATGCTCTGCCTCTCCACCGTCTTCTTCCTGGTGGACACCTTCGTGCTCTCGCGGATGATCCGCTGGTTCCACGGCCCCATCCGCTACCGGGAGCTCCTGCCCGTGCGGGCGTCCACCTACATCATCTCCATCCTCAACACCCAGCTCGCCCAGGCCGGGCTCGCCCTCTACATCCACCGCCGCTTCCAGACCCCCCTGGGCCAGCTCGTGGGGACGGTGGCGGCCCTCATCCTCCTCGAGGCGACGAACCTCTGCCTCTTCGCCACGGCGGGGATGCTGGCCTTCCCGGGCCGGGCCCCGGCGGCGCTGCTCGGGGCGCCCGTGGCGCTGGCGGTGGCCTGGCTGCTGGCGCTGGGGGCGGCCCGGGGGGGATTCGGCCCCCTGGGGAGGCGCCTGGGGGGGAGCGTCCTGCTCTCGACCTTCCGGCGGCTGCGCCCGCGGCACGGCCTCGCGGTGCTCGCGCTCAAGGGGTCAGTGACCTTCTTCTCCCTCCTCATCCACGGCCAAGCGCTGAGGCATTTCGGGATCGAGATCCCCTTCCTCCACCTCGCCGCCTTCCTGCCCGTGATCTTCTTCATCGGGGCCCTGCCGGTGACGGTGGCCCACCTGGGGACCTCCCAGGCCGCCTGGATCTTCTTCTTCCGCGGGCACGCCCCGGAGGCCGACCTCCTCGCCTACAGCCTGGCCTCCCACCTGACCTTCATGCTGGCGAACGGGGGCTTCGGCCTCATCTTCCTCCCCCGGGTGTACTCCGACCTCTTCGGGCGCCGGGCCCGGCCCTCATCCCCCGCAGCAGGACCATGAGGGCATAGAGGGCAACCGCCTCCCCCGCACGGGCGGTCCACCACCGCCATCCCCCTCCCGTAAAGGCGGCCCCCGCCGCCACCGCTCCCGTCAGGAGATAGAAGAGCACCCCCGCCGCCCTGCCCCAGGGGTCGCTCCCCCGCTCCGGCCCCCGCCAGAGGAACCTCCCCCCCAGCACGGCGACCGAGGCGGGCGCCCAGGGGCCCACCCAGCCCGCCCACGCGGCGGCCAGAAGGGAGGAGGTGTTGAAGGCGATGTCGGCGAGGGCGTCGAGCCTCCCCCACAGGGGCCGCGCCCCGCCCGCCCAGCGCGCCAGGGGGCCATCCACGAGATCGGAGAGCGGGAAGAACAGGTAGAAGACGAACAGCGCGGGGCCCGCCGCGCCCCCCGGCTCCGCGCCCAGCAGCCACCACGCGAAGAGCGGGATGCCCATCAAGCGGGCGAGGGTGAGGGTTCTCGCGGCCACGATGACGACGGAAATGGTCATGATCTATTTGCGATTGACCTCTCCCGAAAGTCAGCCATCCAGGTTGAATAATCGAACTTCACTCTTTCCTTCCACGCGTTGACAAGCCCCGGCGCATCGGTTCAATTGCGCGCGCCGCTCACGACATCGCCGAGCACCATCCGCTCCGCGCGATCTCGGGTGCGGCCCGGGCGGAGAGAACACCCGTTCCCCGATTCTATCATCCCGCCGGCGCCCAGCTGCGGCGAGCGAGGAGCCCATGCCCAAGTACGCGATGGCGATCGATCTGCGCGCCTGCATCGGCTGCCACGCCTGCACCATCGCCTGCAAGAGCGAGCACGACATCCCCATCGGGGTCTGGCGCTGCTGGGTGAAGGAGGTGGAGAAGGGGCTCTTCCCCTACACGCGGCGGGAGTTCGCCCTGGCCGACCGTGCCCACATCGAGAAGCTGCGCAGGCGCGCCCGGCGCTGAAGCGGCGGGCGCCCGGAGGCCGTGCCCCCGAGCGC
>JBBTDR010000327.1:0-5709 GCA_038042665.1 Nitrospinota bacterium | reverse complement strand
GTCCAGCCCCCGCAGCAGCGCCAGAATCTGCTCGGCCACCGGGGAGCCATCCAAGGGAACCAGGATTTTCCCGAACATCGCGGCTTCTCTTCCTCATGGCGGGGAGCGCCCTCGCTCCCAGGCACCCCAGGAGCCGGCCCATCCCGAGGTGTGGGAGCCCACCCCGGGCGAGAGCAAGCCGGATGCCATTTTCCGCTATTCCAGCCAGGGAACCGGCGAAGACGGGAAGGATTCGAGTCAAACATCTGTTTTTTCTAGAGAATACGGCGGCAGGCCGGGCGGGAATCCGGGAGCGGAGAGTGAGGTCCGAATTCTTGCGCTGGAAGCAGGGTGAGGCCAGTCCGCCACCGAGGGAGGTCTAACGCGGCATTTTGACTCATCTAACGGGAATCATTCCCTTCGGATATTGTACGCCTGCATCTTCCGGTAGATGGTCCGGCGGTCAATGCCCAGCAGCCGGGCCGCCTGGGAGATCTGCCCGCCCGTGTGGTGGAGCACCCGCTCGATGTGGGCCTTCTCCACCTCCTGCATGGACATCTCGACGGGGATGGCGTTCAGGCTGCCCGGGCGGTCCTCCTCCTGAAGGGACTCGGGGAGGTCCTCCGGCCGGATCTCGCCCTCCGCCCCCAGGGTGATGGCGCGCTCGATGACGTTCTCCAGCTCCCGGATGTTGCCGGGCCAGGAGTACTGCATGAGGACGCGCATCGCCTCCTTGGAGACGGAGATCTGGGCGACGCCCGCGCCCTTCGCGTACTTGGCGAGGAAGTGCTGGGCCAGCAGGGGGATGTCCTCGGGCCGGTCCCTGAGGGTGGGGAGGTGGAGGGTGACCACGTTCAGCCGGTAGTAGAAGTCGTCGCGGAACTCCTTCTTGCGGACCGCCTCGGCCAGGTCCCGGTTGGTCGCGGCGATGACGCGCACGTCCACCTTGATGCTCTGGTTCCCGCCCACGCGGCGGATCTCGTGATCCTGCAACACCCGCAGCAGCTTCACCTGGAGGGAGGCGCTGATCTCCCCGATCTCGTCCAGGAAGATCGTGCCCTCCTGCGCCTCCTCGAAGAGGCCCTTCTTGTTGGCGACCGCCCCGGTGAAGGAGCCCTTCATGTGGCCGAAGAGCTCGCTTTCCAGCAGGGTCTCGGTGATGGCGCTGCAGTTGATGGCGACGAAGGGCCGGTTGCCGCGGGGGCTGTTGTAGTGGATGGCCTTGGCCACGAGCTCCTTGCCCGTGCCGCTCCTGCCCTCGATGAGGACGGTGCTGGTCGAGCGCGCGACGCGCCGGATGAGGTCGAACAAGTCCTGCATCGCCTTGCTCTTGCCGATGATGTTGGAGAACTCGAAGCGCTGGTGCACCTCCCGCCGCAGGCCGGCCAGCTCGTGCTTGTTGCGGCTCTCCTCGATGGCCCGCTGGACGACGATGCGCACCTCGTCCAGCTTGAAGGGCTTGCAGAGGTAGTGGAAGGCCCCCTTGCGCATGGCCTCCACGGCGGAGTCCACCGTCCCGTAGGCCGTGACCAGGATGACCTCCGTCTCCGGGTGGCTGGCGCGGGCCTGCTCCAGGAGGTCCAGCCCCGACATGCCGGGCATCATCAGATCGGTGAGCACCACGTCGTAGGAGCCGCCTTCGAGCTCCCGGAGGGCCTCCTCGCCCGAGGCGGCCGCCGAGACGTGATGGCCCTCCTCCCCGAGCAGGCGGGTCAGGAGGTTGCGGACCCGCTCCTCGTCGTCCACCACAAGGACGTGCGCGCCGTCCCTCATCACCCCACGCCCTCATCCACAGAGCAAAACGTCACCGTGAAGGTCGCGCCCTTCCCCACTTCGCTCCGGACATGGATCGCCCCCTGGTGCTCGTTCACGATGCGGCGGCAGATGGGCAAACCGAGCCCCGTGCCCTTCCCCACCCCCTGGGTCGTGAAGTAGGGCTCGAAGATGCGCTCCAGGTTCTCCGGGGTGATCCCCATCCCCGTGTCCTCGAACTCCACGCAGACGCAGCGCCTCCCGTCGTCCCGGGGGGCGTCGTCCACGTACGATGCGATCGTGAGCCTCCCTCCCCTGGGCATCGCGTTGCGCGCGTTGATGGTCATGTTCATGAACACCTGCTCCAGGTGGTTGGGGTCCCCCGCGATCTTGGGCAGGTTGACCTGGAGGTCCAGCTTCACCTGGATGTGGTCCTTGCTGAACTGCTTGCGCACCAGCGAGAAGATGTTGCGCAGGCTCTCGTTCAGGTCCACGGGCTGGAGCTCGGCCCGGCCGGGCCGGCTGAAGTCGAGCAGGCGGCGCATCAGCTGCCCCACCGCCTGGCACTCGTGGACGATGCCCTCCACGTCCTTGCGGCGGGGGTCGTCCGCGGCGAGGTTCTCCCGCAGGAACTCCGCGTTGCCCGAGATGACGCTCAGGGGGCCGCCGATCTCGTGGGCGATGCCCGCCACCAGCTGGCCGATGGAGGAGAGCTTCTCCGCCTGGTAGAGCTGCTCCCGCAGGCGCCGCTCGCTCGTCAGGTCGCGGAGGTTGCCGATGAAAAGCCGGCGCCCCTCCACCCAAGCCTCGCTCACCGCCAGGCTCAGCGGGAACACCGTGCCGTCCTTCCGCCGGCCCTCGACCTCCCTTCCGGCCCCGATGATGCGGGCGGCCCCGGTCGCCAGGTAATCGCCGAGGAACCGATCGTGGTCCCTCCCATGCCGCTCCGGCATGAGCGTCGAGACGTTGCGCCCGATCACCTCCTCCGCCCTGTAGCCGAACATCCGCTCGGCCGCGCGGTTGAAGAGCTGGACGGTGCCGTCCTCGCCGATGGTGATGAGGCCGTCCACCATCCCGTCGAGGAGGGCGCGCATCCCGCCGCCTTCTTCCCGGGCGCCCGGGGCGGGGGCGCCTCCGGCGGAGGAGGCCTTGCCCTCCCCCGCCCGGCCGCCCCGAAGGCCCGGGCCGTGACCCTCGTGTTCCCGCCCCCCTTTCGGCACCCTTGCGCTCTCCCTCCAGCCGCGGCCGCCGCGGCCCGCCTACTGCTTGGGCCTGAAGCTCAGCACCGGGCACGGCGCATGGCGGATGACCTGCTCGGCCACGCTCCCCAGGAACAGGCGGGTCAGGCCCGTCCTCCCGTGGGTCGCCATGACGACCAGGTCGAAGCTCCCCTCCTTGGCCACCCGCGCGATGGCGGCGGCGGGCTCGCCCCACTCCAGCATCGTCTTGGCCTTGGCCGCCGGGCCGCCGGGGGCCACCATCTTCTCCATGAGCTTCTCGGCGTCCGCCCTGATCTCGCCCTTGACCTTCTGCCAGTCAATGTACACCTCATAGGGCACGGACGCCTGGGGCTCGACCATCACGTGAAGCACGGTGATCTCCGCTCCCCTCACCTCCGCGATCCCCGCGGCCGCCTCCAGCGCCTCCTTGCTGAAGGCGGAGAAATCCACCGGCACCAGGATCTTCTTCGGCGAAAACTTCATCTCGGCCTCCTCTCCGCCTACGCCACCTCCTCGTGCGCCGCCGGCACCTTGGCGCGCCGCGGCCTCGCGGCGCGGAACAAGAGCACCGGCACGTCGGCGCGGCGCAGCACCTGCTCGGCGACGCTGCCAAGCACCCAACGGACGGCGCCCGTGCGGCCGTGGGTGGCCATCGCGATCAGGTCCACCCCGTTGCGCTGGGCGTGGGTGAGGATCTCCTCGGCGGGGAAGCCGTAGCGCACGGCCGTCTCCGCCGCGATCCCCCCCGCCTCCAGGCGCTTGCGCACGCCCTCGATATAGTCCTCGGCCTCCAGCATCGTTCCGAGCTGGGCCTCCGCCGGATCGGCCCCCGGGAAGACCAGGGCGAAACCCACCCGCAAGAGAATGACCCTCGACTCATGCAGCCGGGCGATCTCGCTCACCTGGGAGAGAATCCCCTCGGCCAGGGGCGACCCATCCAGCGGAACCAAGATTTTTCCAAACACGGCAGGCCTCCTTCCGACCGGCGCCGGAGGCGGGAATGCCGCCGCCCGGGCGCACCATCTCTACCCCCGATAGCGCGCAAAACCTGTACCCGGCGGCCGGGGAGCCCTTGGCGCCGGCGAGGTTTCATCTTCGTCGTCGCAACACGATGAAAAACAAATGCATGAAATGATTTCCCGCCATTAGCCTCCACCTGGGGAACACGGGAGGAAAAAGCGGGAAAGGAAAATTCACGCGGCATTACGCCTCGTAGAGGCATCATGCCACACTTCCACGCTAGGTGCAGCCTTAAGGGCGGGAATGGCGGGGAAATGCGCGGAACTGAAAAAATATGAGGGAGTAATAAAAAATATATATTTCAATAATATTAGGTGCCTTTTCTAGAATTTACATTGAGCAATCAGGCGGACGAGGTCCGACTCGCTGATCAGCCCGACGAGCCTCTCTTTCTCGACGACGGGGAGGCAGCCGATCTTCTTGTCGAGCATGAGCCGGGCGGCCTCCCGCACGTCGGCGCCGGGCGCGATGGTGACGACCTCGTCGGTCATCACCTCCTTCACCAGCACCGTCCGCATGAACTCTCGCTGGGCCTTGGAGCCGAAGCCCATGGCGGTCGAGAGGCCCGCATGGAAGAGGTCGCGCTGGGTGACGATGCCGGCCAGCCGGCCCTCCTCCAGGACGGGAAGATGGCGGAGCCGCTTCATGGTCATCAGGTCCTCGGCGAGCGAGAGGGTATCGTTGCGGTCCAGGGTCTCGACCGGGCTGCTCATGACCTCCTTGACTTTCATCCGACTCCCCCCCCGCTCGGCCCCCGGGCCACGCGCCCGCCGGGGCGCCCCCGCCGTCCTCCCGCCAAAAGGCGCAAAAACAATGCCAGAAACGCCGCCGAAACGGACATCCCGGGCGCCTCCCGGATTCGCTCGGCGCCCCTTTCCTTCACCGGGATCGGCCGCTGCGCCCCTCGGTCCGCCTCACGCAAGAAACGGGGAAGGAGCACGTCAATCTGCCTCAGGAGCCGGAGATGTGAGACAGATTGCCCCGCCCCGTACTCCTCCTTCCCCTCCCTCCCCCACCCATCCTGGAACGCCGGTTCCCCCCATACCCCTTCCCCGCAAGGCCGTGCGGCCCGGCAGGCCTCAATTTTCCGCCCGGACCCGGCGCGGCACGGATCGTGGATTCATGGGGCCGGAGATAGGACGGAGCAGTGCGCCCAAACGCACGAATCGGCCCCGAAGGGGCGGCTGACAGCCGAACCGGAGCGTGTATGAGCCCCTGGCTGGAAACCATGGAGGGCAACGAGGCCGTCGCCTCGGTCGCCTACCGCATCAACGAAGTCATCGCCATCTACCCCATCACCCCCTCCTCCCCCATGGGCGAGTCCGCCGACGCCTGGTCCTTCGAGGGCAAGCCCAACGTCTGGGGGACGGTCCCCGCCGTCGTCGAGATGCAGAGCGAGGGCGGGGCCGCGGGCGCCGTCCACGGCGCCCTCCAGACCGGGGCCCTGACCACCACCTTCACGGCCTCCCAGGGCCTCCTCCTCATGATCCCCAACATGTTCAAGATCGCAGGCGAGCTCACCCCCGCCGTCATCCACGTCGCCGCCCGCACCATCGCCGGCCACGCCCTCTCCATCTTCGGGGACCACAGCGACGTCATGGCCACCCGGGGCACCGGCTTCGCCCTCCTCTGCGCGGGCTCCGTCCAGGAGGCCCACGACTTCGCCCTCATCGCCCAGGCGGCCTCCCTGGAGTCCCGCATCCCCTTCCTCCACTTCTTCGACGGCTTCCGGACCTCC
>JBBTDR010000326.1:0-10608 GCA_038042665.1 Nitrospinota bacterium | reverse complement strand
AGCACCACCAGGAAGGAGAGGCCCGCCATCAGGGTGCCCAGGTGGCCCGCCTTGCGGCGGGTCTTGGACCCCAGCAGGCCGTTGATCAGCACCCCGGCCAGGGGAAACAGCGGGATCAGCCACGCGTACTGGATCATGCTCGCCCTACCACTTGAGGAGGTTGATCTCGTCCACGTTCACCAGCGAGCGGTCGCGGTTGATGGCGATGAGGATGGCGAGCCCCACCGCCGCCTCGCACGCGGCCACCGCGATGATGAAGATGGCGAACACCTGGCCGGTCAGGTCGGCCCACTGGCGGGCGAAGCCGACGAGGGTCACGTTCACCGAGTTCAGCATCAGCTCGATGCTGAGCAGGATCATGATGGCGTTGCGGCGCATGAGAACGCCCGCCGCCCCGATGAGGAAGAGGATCGCCCCCAGGGCCAGGTAATGCGTCAGCGGGACCATGCGCCTCTCCTTGCCCCGGCCTAGCGGGTGATCTGCCGCTTGGCCAGGACGATCGCCCCGATCATGGCCGCCAGCAGCATCACCGAGGCGACCTCGAAGGGGAACAAGAACTTGGTGTAGAGCACCATCCCCAGCGCCTCCACGTTGCCCGGCGTCTGGCCCAGCTGCCAGGGCCAGGCCTTGCCGGCCGGGAGGCTGACCTTCCAGAGCACCGCCCACACCTCCAGGGCGAGCAGGGCGGCCGCCAGGAAGGCCAGCGCGCTCTGGCGGTGCCATTGGCGCAGGCGCACGGCGACGCCCACGTTCATCAGCATGATGGAGAAGAGGTAGAGCACCATGATCCCGCCCGCGTAGATCAGGATCTGCACCCCCGCCAGGAACTCCGCCCCCGCCAGGACGAAGAGCCCCGCCATGAACAGGAACACCAGCACCAGCGAGAGCGCCGCGTGGATGACGTTGGCGCGCGTCACCATCAGCAGGGACGCCCCCACGATGCCCGCCGCGAACAGGTAGAAGAACGGCAGCTCCAAGTCCGCCTCCGCCGGCCTAGAGGAAGAGGAACTTCACGAGGCCGGTCAAAAAGATGTTCGCCATCACCAGCGGGAACATGAACTTCCACCCCAGCCGCATGAGCTGGTCGTAGCGGTACCGCGGCAGGGTGGCGCGGATCCAGATGAACACGAAGATCATGGCGCCCAGCTTCAGCACATACCACACGAAGCCGGGCAGCGGGATCCAGCCGATCCCCTGCCAGCCCCCGAAGAAGAGCGTCACGGCCACGGTGGAGACCACCATGATGTTCGCGTACTCGGCCAGGAAGAAGAAGGCGAACTTCATGCCGCTGTACTCGGTGTGGAAGCCCGCCACCAGCTCGGTCTCGGCCTCGGGGAGGTCGAAGGGCACGCGGTTCGTCTCGGCCAGCGCGGCGATGAAGAAGACCACGAACGCGAGCGGCTGGTAGAAGACGAACCACACCTCGCTCTGGGCCTCGACGATCTTCTGCATGTTCAGCGAGCCCGCCAGCATCAGGGGCCCGATGATGGAGAAGCCCAGGAAGATCTCGTAGCTCAGCATCTGGGCCGCGCTGCGCAGCGCCCCCAGCAGGCTGTACTTGCTGTTCGAGGCCCAGCCCGCCATGACGATGCCGAACACGCCCAGCGAGCTCACCGCGATGATGAAGAAGAGCCCCACGTTGACCTGGGTGATGTAGAAGCTCGGGCTGAAGGGGAGCACCGAGTAGACCACGAAGGCGGGCACCAGCACCATGATCGGCGCGAGGACGAACACCACGCGGTCCGCCTTGGCGGGGATGATGTCCTCCTTGAGGAAGAGCTTGAGGCCGTCCGCGATGGGCTGGAGCAGCCCGTGCCAGCCCACCCGCATGGGGCCCAGGCGCTGCTGGATGTGGGCGATGATCTTCCGCTCCAGGTAGGTGAGGTAGGCCGCCACCAGGGAGACGGCGCCCAGAACGACGGCGATCTTCACCAGGGCGACGGCCGCCTCGATCACGATACCCAAAACGGGGGACTCCTCTTGACTCCCGCTTTCCTCTTTCGCCTTCCGCCCGCCGGCCCCGGGCGAGCGCCCTCAGCGGTCGCACTCGCCCAGGACGATGTCGATGCTGCCGATGATGGCCACCACGTCGGCCACCAGCTGCCCCATGCACAGCTTCTTCAGGCCGCCCAGGTTCACGAACGAGGGGGGCCGGATGCGGACCCGGTAGGGGGCCTCCGAGCCGTCGCTCACGATGTAGAAGCCGAACTCGCCCTTGGGGTTCTCGATGCTGTGGTAGACCTCCCCCGCCGGCGGCTTGATGGTGCGTGGCACCTTGCAGCTCACCGGCCCCTTGGGCAGCTGGGCCAGGCACTGCTGGACGATGCGGTTGCTCTGGCGCATCTCCTCGACGCGGACGAGGTAGCGGTCGTAGACGTCGCCGTTCTCCCCGACCGGGACCACGAAGTCCAGGTAGGGGTAGGCCGCGTAGGGCTCGGCCCGGCGGATGTCCCACCGCACCCCGCTGCCCCGGAGCACGGGGCCCGTCAGGCTCATGTCGATGGCGTCGTCCGCCGAGATGACCCCCACCCCCCGGGTGCGCTGGAGCCAGATGCGGTTGTCGGTGAGGAGGGTCTCGTAGTCGTCCACCCGGCCCGGGAAGAGGTCCACGAACTCCTGGGTCTTGTCCAGGAACCCCTGGGGCACGTCCTGGTAGAGGCCGCCCAGCCGGAAGGCGTTCACCGTGAGGCGGGCGCCGAAGGCGGTCTCGAAGAGGTCGAGCACCATCTCGCGCTCGCGGAAGCACCACAGGAAGACCGTCATCGCCCCGATGTCGAGGGCGTGGGTGGCGAGCCAGAGGAGGTGGCTCGAGATGCGGGAGAGCTCCGCCACGAGGGTGCGGATGTAGTGGGCCCGCATCGGGATCTCCCACCCATAGAGCTTCTCCACCGCCGTCACCCAGGCGAGGTTGCTCGAGGGGGCGGCGATGTAGTCGAGCCGGTCGGTGTAGGGGATGAACATCGTGTAGGTGATGTTCTCGCCGATCTTCTCGGTGCCCCGGTGGAGGTAGCCGATGTCGCAGTCGAGGTCCGTCACCGTCTCGCCGGCAAGGCGCAAGATGACGCGCAGCACCCCGTGCGTGCTCGGGTGCTGGGGGCCCATGTTGATGATGAGCTCCTCGGTGCCCGGCATCACCGGCGACCGCTCAACCCGGGTGGAGGACTCCACCTCGAACATCAGGCTCTCTCCCTCGCGGCCCCGGACGCCCCGGGGCGGGTCCTACTCGCCGTACTCCTTGCGCCTGGGCTTGGTGTACACCCGCTCTCCCCGGCCCTCGAGGGGATAGTCCTTCCGGAAGGGGTGGCTGCCCCAGTCCGCCGGGAGGAGGATGCGGCGCAGGTCCGGGTGGTCCTTGAAGCGCACCCCGAACATGTCGAAGGCCTCGCGCTCCATCCAGTTGGCCCCGCCCCAGACCGGGGTGACGGTGGGGACCTCCTCCCCCTCGCGCACCTTCACCTTGAGCCGGAGCCGCCGGTTATGGTCGAAGCTGTAGAGGTGGTAGATGACGTGGAAGGGGCGCTCGTCGTCGGGGAAATGCGCCGCCGTGAGGTCCGACAGCAGGCGGAAGCGGGAGGAGGGGTGGTCGCGCAGCAAGGTGGCCGCCGGGACCAGGGCGTCGGGCCGGAGGACGAAGGTGACCTCGTCCGCCAGGTCCTTGTAGGCCGTCTGCTCCTGGACGGCGCCGGGGAGCTCGCGGTCCACGAGCTCCCGCAGGTCCCGCCCGGGCGGGGCCGCCGCCGCGGGGGCCGCGCCCTCCTCCTTGCCGTTCGACTGCGCCTCGTCTGCCATCGCCTTCCCTTGAGCGCCTAGGCCTTGCGGCGGATGTAGCGTTCCTGCTCGATCTTCTTCTGGAGCTGCATGACGCCCCACATCAGCGACTCGGGGCGGGGCGGGCAGCCGGGCACGTAGACGTCCACGGGGACGACCTCGTCCACCCCCTGCATCACGGCGTAGTTGGCGTAGGGCCCCCCGCAGGTGGCGCAGTTGCCCATGGCGATCACCCAGCGGGGCTCGGGCATCTGGTCGTACACCCGCCGGAGCGCCTCGCCCATCTTGTGGGTCACGGTGCCCGCCACGATCATCACGTCCGACTGGCGCGGGGTGGCCCGGAAGATGACGCCGAAGCGGTCGAAGTCGTAGCGGGAGGCGCCCGAAGCCATCATCTCGATGGCGCAGCAGGCCAGGCCGAAGGTCATCGGCCACAGCGCGCTCTTGCGGGCCCAGGCCACCAGGCTGTCGATCCGGGTGGTGATGAAGTTGTCGTTGAACCGGCCTTCGATCACGCCCATTCCAGGGCCTCCTTCCGCCAGGCGTAGAAATAGCCCACCAGGAGGACGAGGATGAAGAGCATCATCTCCACGAAGCCGAACAGCCCCAGGGCGTCGTACTGCACCGCCCAGGGGTAGAGGAACACGGCCTCGACGTCGAACAGGAGGAAGAGAATCCCCAGCAGATAGAAGCGGATGGAGAAGCGCTCGTGGGCCTCCATCAGGGGGGGGATGCCGCACTCGTAGGGGGAGAGTTTCGCCGGGTCGGGGCGGTGGGGCCGCACCAGCAGGGCGGCCACGAGCGTCACCCCCGCGAACCCGAACGCCACCAGGGTGAAGATGAAGATCGGCACGTAGGAGTTGATCGACTGGTAGTCGCGGAAGAACGCGCCCAGGACCTCGGCCATCGCTTCCCTCTCGTCAATCCGGCGCCCATTGCCCGCGCGCGCGGGGGCCCTCACAAAGGCGAACCCGCTCCTCGGACTTCCTCAGGGGGGAGCAGCACCCGGCTGCCAAGTTGCCCCTCTTCTATAGCATGGCCTCGGCGCAAAACCAACCCCTCCCGGGTCGTGTCCCAATTCACCGCATTTTCCTCTCATTCCGAGCGTCATCGGCGCGAGAAATCGGCTGGTTGAACCGCAGCTGCCTCCGCGAAGGGCCCGGCATGACAGGCAAACCCATCCCCAATTGGGGCACCAACCCCTCCCGGTCTAATTCAGCAGGAGGGTGGAGCGCAGGGCGGCCTCGAGGAACGAGGAGGGGAAGAGGCCGAAATTCAGGATGCCGGCCGCCGTCAGCACCAGGGCCGCCAGGGCGTAGCTCCAGCCCGGCCCCAGGGGGGGGGGCGCCTCCTCTCCCCCGGGCTCGCGCATGTACATCAGCACCACCAGGCGCAGGTAGTAGTAGGCCGAGACCACGCTGTTCAGCACCGCGATGACGGACAGCCAGACGAAGCCCGCCTTCACCGCCGCGCTGAAGAGGTAGAACTTGGCCACGAAGCCCCCCGTGGGCGGGATGCCCGCCAGGGAGATCATGAACAGCGCCAGGGCGGCGGCCAGGGCGGGCCGGGTGTAGCCCATCCCGGCGTAGTCCTCGACCCGGGTGCGCTCCTCCCCCCGGGGCCCGGCCGTCACCACCACGCAGAAGGCCCCCATGTTCATGAAGGCGTAGACCAGCATGTAGAAGAGGAAGGCCCCGGAGGCCAGGTCGCTCCCCCCCCGGACGGCGGCCAGCGCCACCAGGAGGTAGCCCGCGTGGGCGATGCTCGAGTAGGCAAGCATCCGCTTGAGGTTCGATTGCCAGAGGGCCGAGACGTTCCCCGCCGTCATGGTGAGGGCGGCCATCACCCAGAGGATGGCGTCCAGCTCCCCGCCCGCCTGGGGGCCCAGGGCCAGCAGGAGGCGGAAGAAGGCGGCGAAGGCCGCCACCTTGGGCCCCACCGACATGAAGGCCGTCACCGCCGTGGGGGCGCCCTCGTAGACGTCCGGGGTCCACATGTAGAAGGGCGCCGCCGCCACCTTGAAGCCGAGCCCCACCACCACGAAGCCTACCCCCAGGAGGAAGGCCGGGCTCTTCGAGGCGGGGTGGGTGGTCAGGCGCTGGGCGATCTCCATGAGGTCCACCGAGCCCGTCGCCCCGAAGATGAGGGCCATGCCGTAGAGCAGGAAGCCCGAGGCGAAGGAGCCCAGGAGGAAGTACTTGAGCGCGGCCTCGTTCCCCTCGGCCCGCCCCCGCAGGAAGCCCGCCAGGACGTAGAGGGAGAGGGAGAAGATCTCCAGCCCCACGAACACCATCAGCAGGCTCCGGGTGGCCGCCATGAGCATCATGCCCGAGGTCGCGTAGAGGATGAGGCCCAGGTAGTCCCCGGCCGGGACCTCCTCCAGGCTCCGCTGGGCGGCGGACAGGAGCACCGAGAGGAAGCTCGACGCCAGGATGAGGACGAAGACGAAGCGCGCGAAGCCGTCGTAGAGGAACATCCCCCCCAGCGAGGCCGCCTGGCTGCCCGGGCCTGCGGTCAGGGTCCCTCCCAGGGCCGAGGCCAGGACCGCCAGGGTGACGGTCACGAGGAAGGAGCGCTCCCCCCGGGGGAAGAAGGCGTCCCAGAGGAGGACGAAGGTCCCGCCGCTCGCCACCAGGATGACCGGCAGGAGGGAGGCCCAATGGATCTGCGGGAAGGGGATGGTCACGGCCGCCCTCCCTCGCGCAGGGGCTCCCGCCGGGCCGCGGCCACCCCCCCCAGCGGCGGGCCGCTCACAGGCGCCTCGACGCTGAGCACCCGCCGCCCCACCTGGGCGAGCCAGGCCTGGGCCGAGGGCTCGATCTTCTGGAGGAGCGGCTTGGGGTAGAGCCCGATCCAGAACATGAGGAAGGCCATCGGCACCATCACCGCCCACTCGCGGGGGGTGAGGTCGCGCAGGCTCTCGTTGGCGGGGGCGAGGCGGCTCCCGAAGAGCACCCGCTGGAGCATCCAGAGCATGTAGACGGCCGAGAGCACCACCCCCAGCGTCCCCGCCGCCGCGAAGCCCGGGTTCCGCTGGAAAGCCCCCGCCAGGATGATGAACTCCCCGACGAAGCCGTTCAGCCCGGGCAGCCCGATGCTGCTGAGCGCCGTCAGGACGAAAAACGCCGAGAGGGCGGGCGCCACCCGGGCGATCCCGCCGTAGTCCGCGATCTGGCGGGTGTGGCGGCGGCTGTAGAGCATCCCCACGATCAGGAAGAGCGCCCCGGTGCTCACCCCGTGGTTCACCATCTGGAGCACCCCGCCCGAGACCCCCAGCAGGTTGAAGGAGAAGAGGCCCAGCATGACGAAGCCCAGGTGGCTCACCGAGGAGTAGGCCACGAGCTTCTTCACGTCGCTCTGCACCATGGCCATGAGGGCCCCGTAGATGATGCCCACCACGGCGAGGGTCAGGACGATGGGGGCAAACTCGCGCGCGGCGCTCGGAAAGAGCGGCATCGCCAGCCGCATGAAGCCGTAGGTCCCCATCTTAAGGAGCACCCCCGCCAGGATGACGCTCCCCGCCGTCGGGGCCTCGACGTGGGCGTCCGGCAGCCAGGTGTGGAAGGGGAAGATGGGCACCTTGATGGCGAACGAGAGGGCGAAGGCCGCGAAGAGCCAGCCCTGGAACGCGGGGTCCACCGGGCGGTTCAGGTGGGCCAGGATGTCGAAGGTCTGGCCCCCCGTGGCGAAGTAGAGCCAGAGGATGGCGATCAGCATCAGCACGCCGCCCGCCATGGTGTAGAGGAAGAACTTGACCGCCGCGTAGATGCGCCGGGGGCCCCCCCACGCCCCGATGATGAGGTACATCGGGACGAGCATGGCCTCCCAGAACACGTAGAAGAGGAAGAAGTCCAGGGCCACGAACACCCCGATCATCCCCGTCTCGAGGAAGAGGAAGGCCATGTGGTAGAGCCGCACCCGGCGCTCCACGTCCTCCCAGGAGAAGAGGATGGCGATGGGGGTGAGGAAAGTGGTCAGCAGCACGAGGGGCAGGCTCAGCCCGTCCACCCCCAGCTTGTAGGCGATCCCGAACTGGGGCATCCACGAGGCCGACTCGACGAACTGCATCTCGGCCGTCCCCGCGCGGAAGGCCGCGTAGAGCGCCGACGAGAGGGCGAAGGAAGCCAGGGAGAAGGCGAGCGAAACCAGGCGCACCCGCTTCTTCCCCGCTTCGTCCCCGTCCCGCACGAAGAGGAGCACGAGCCCCCCGACGCAGGGCAGGAACAGGATCCAGCTCAGCAGACCGGGCACTTTCGCCTCCGAACCTTCTCGGCCTCAGCCACGAACCCCATGCCGTTTATCCGTCAATCGCCTGCATGCGATGCCCGCCCCCGCGGACCCCTGGCCCCCCTCTCCCGAAGGGAGGGGGAGGAAAGCAAAACGGACAACGCGCCTGGGCCCGGCCTCAGCCGCCGCGCGCGGTCAGGTAGACCAGGATCGCCAGCGCGCCCGCGAGCATGGCCACCGCGTAGCTCTTCACGTAGCCCGTCTGGAGGCGGCGCACCACGCCGCCCGCCGCCTGCACCGCCGCCCCGGCGCCGTTCACGGCGGCGTCGATCACCCCGTCCTCGAAGGCACCCCACGCCCAGATCGAGGCGCGCTTGATGGGCTGGACGATCAGGAAGTCGTACGCCTCGTCCACGTAGTACTTGTTCAGGAGCAGCCGGTAGAGGCGCGGCCAGCGCCGGCCGTGGGCCGCCCCCACCCCCTGCCCCTTGATGTAGAAGCTGTAGGCCATGACGATGCCCAGGAGCGCGATGGCGAGGGAGACGAGCATCATCCCCACCTCGAGCACCACTTCGTGATGCCCCCCGGCCGCCTTGGGGAAGACGGGCGCGAGGAAGTCCCCGAAGAGGTCCGCCCCCTGGATGAGGGGGAGCCCCATCCACCCGCCCGCGATGGAGAGGACGGCCAGCGCCTGGAGGGGCAGCCGCATCTCGAAGGGCGACTCGTGCAGCGTCGCCTGCCGCTCCATGGGCAGGGTGCACTTCCCGTGGAAGGTCTTGAAGATGAGGCGGAACATGTAGAAGGCCGTCAGGAAGGCCCCCGCCGCCCCCGCCAGCCAGAACAGGAGCCCGCCGTGCGGGGAGGTCATGGCCGAGAAGAGAATGGCGTCCTTGCTGAAGAAGCCCGCGAAGGGGAAGACGCCCGCGATCGCCAGCCCCCCCACCGTGAAGGTCCAAGTCGTCACCGGCAGCCCCGCCCGGAGCCCCCCCATCCGGCGGATGTCCTGCTCTCCGTGCAGGGCGTGGATGACGCTCCCCGAGCCCAGGAAGAGCAGCGCCTTGAAGAAGGCGTGGGTCACCAGGTGGAAGATGGCGGCGCCGTAGGCCCCCACCCCGGCGGCCAGGAACATGTAGCCCAGCTGGCTCACCGTGCTGTAGGCGAGCACCCGCTTGATGTCGTTCTGCACCAGGGCGATCGAGGCCGCCAGCAGCAGGGTGAGCGCCCCGATGGTGGCCACCACGCCCATCGCGAAGGGGGAGAGGGCGAAGAGGGCGTTCGTCCGCGCCACCATGTACACCCCCGCCGTCACCATCGTCGCGGCGTGGATGAGGGCGCTGACGGGGGTGGGGCCCTCCATGGCGTCGGGGAGCCACACGTGGAGCGGGATCTGGGCGCTCTTGCCCGTGGCCCCGCCGAAGAGCAGGAGGCAGATGGCCGTGGCCGCCGCGCTCCCCGCCCCCAGGGTGGAGGCCGCCTGGGGCAGCACCACCCCGAAGTCGAGCGCGCCGAAGTGGTCGAAGATCATGAACAGCGCGATGAGGAAGCAGAGGTCCCCCACCCGGTTCACCACGAAGGCCTTCTTGCCCGCCTCGGCGGCGGAATCCCGCTCGTGCCAGAAGCCGATCAGCAGATAGCTGCACAGCCCCACCGCCTCCCAGCCCACGAAGAGGACCAGGAAGTTGTCCCCCAGCACGAGGGTGAGCATCGAGAAGGAGAAGAGGTTGAGGTAGATGAAGTACCTCACCGCCCCCCGGTCGCCGCGCATGTAGCCGATCGAGTAGAGGTGGATGAGGGCGCCCACCCCGGTGACCACCAGCGCCATGGTGGCGGAGAGCGGGTCGAGCAGGAAGCTGGCCTTCACCTGGAGGCCGCCCGCCGGGATCCACTCGAAGAGCGCCGAGCGCAGCGCCCGCTGCCCGGGCGGCAGGGCCAGCAGGGAGAGCCAGGCCCCCGCCCCCGCGAGGAAGGCCAGCGCCATGGCCCCCGTGGCCACCCGGCCGGCGAACTTCTCCCCCCGGCGGAAGCCGAAGAGGAGATTGATGAGGACGCCCGCGAGCGGGAACAGCAGGATCAGCGTCACCACGGCCCTTCCCTAGAGCTTCAGCAGGTTCACGTCGTCCACGTCGGTGGACTCCCGGTTGCGGTAGATGAGCACCACGATCGCCAGCCCCACCGCCGCCTCGGCCGCCGCCACCGCCATCACGAAGAAGACGATGAGCTGGCCGTCCAGCGAGTCGAGGAAGCGCCCGTAGGCCACGAACGCCAGGTTCGCCCCGTTCAGCATGAGCTCGATGCACAGGAAGACGACGATGGCGTTGCGGCGCACCACCACGCCCACCACGCCCAGCGCGAAGAGCACCGCGCTCAGGATCAGGTAATGCTCGAGCGGAGCCACCGTCCCTCCTTCCCCGCCCTCACCGGGCCCGGCGGCGGGCCAGCACCACCGCGCCCACCACCCCCACGAAGAGCAGCACCCCCATCGCCTGGAAGGGCAGCACGTACTGGGTGACGAGGAGCCTCCCCACCGCCTGCACGCTGCCCACCTCGGCCAGCCGGGCCGGGGGGAAGAGCCCCTTCGCCCCGGTCAGCAGGGGGGCCGCGACGTAGAGGTTC
>JBBTDR010000325.1:0-4742 GCA_038042665.1 Nitrospinota bacterium | reverse complement strand
GGCCGCGACGTCGTCATCGGCGCCCTCCTCGGGGCGGACGAGTTCGGCTTCGCCACCGCGCCCCTCGTGGTCATGGGCTGCGTCATGATGCGCGTGTGTCACCTCAACACCTGCCCGGTCGGCATCGCCACCCAGGACCCGGCGCTCCGCAAGAAGTTCACCGGGAGGCCCGAGTTCGTCGAGCGCTTCTTCCGCTTCATCGCGGAGGAGGTGCGCGAGTACATGGCGAGGCTGGGCTTCCGCACCGTGGCCGAGATGATCGGGCGGGTGGACCGGATCGACGTCCGCCGGGCCGTGGACCACTGGAAGGCCAGGGGGCTCGACTTCGCCCCCATCCTCCACAAGCCCGACATGGGGCCCGGCGTCGCCATCCACAACGTCTGCCGCCAGGACCACGGCCTCGGCAAGACCCTCGACGCGGCCACCCTGCTGCCGCTGTGCCGGGAGGCCATCGAGACCCGGAAGCCCGTGCGGCTCGAGCTGCCCATCCGCAATGTCAACCGCACCGTGGGCACCATCACGGGCAGCGAGGTCACCCGCAAGCACGGCTTCAACGGCCTGCCCGAGGACACCATCTGGGTGAAGTTCACCGGCTCGGCCGGCCAGAGCTTCGGCGCCTTCCTCCCTCCGGGCATGACCCTCGAGCTGGAGGGGGACGCGAACGACTACATGGCCAAGGGCCTCTCGGGCGGGAAGATCATCGTCTATCCCCCCAAGGAGTCCACTTTCGTCGCGCGGGAGAACATCCTCATCGGCAACGTCGCCCTCTACGGGGCCACGGGCGGCGAGGCCTTCTTCCGCGGCATCGCGGGCGAGCGCTTCGGCGTGCGTAACAGCGGGGCCCACGCCGTGGTCGAGGGCGCGGGGGACCACGGCTGCGAGTACATGACGGGCGGGCGCGTGGTCGTCCTCGGGCGCACGGGCCGCAACTTCGCCGCCGGCATGTCGGGCGGCGTCGCCTACGTGGTCGACTGGGAGGGTGACTTCCGGCGGCGGTGCAACCAGGAGATGGTGGACCTGGAGGGCCTCGCCGCGCCGGACGACGTGGCGGAGGTGAAGGAGCTCATCCGCAAGCACGTCAAGTACGCGGGGAGCACGCTGGGCCGGGAGGTCCTCGATCAGTGGGGCAAGTTCCAGCCCATGTTCGTCAAGATTATGCCGCGCGACTACAAGCGGGCCCTCGGGGCCATCCAGCGCGCCAAGGAGCTCGGCATCCCGTGGGAGGAGGCCGTGATGGAGGGGGCCCATGGGTAAGCCCACGGGGTTCATCGAGTACGGCCGCGAGCTGCCCAAGCGGCGGCCCGTGGCCGATCGGCTGGGCGACTACCGCGAGGTCTACCTGCCCTTCGACGAGAAGAAGCTCCAGCTCCAGGGCGCCCGCTGCATGGACTGCGGCATCCCCTTCTGCCTGCAGGGGTGTCCCCTGGGGAACCTCATCCCGGAGTGGAACGACCTCGTCTACCGCGCCCGGTGGCGCGACGCCAGCGACCGCCTCCACGCCACCAACAATTTTCCCGAGTTCACGGGCCGGCTCTGCCCCGCGCCCTGCGAGGGGTCCTGCGTGCTGGGCATCAACAGCGACCCGGTCACCATCAAGCAGATCGAGGTCGAGATCGCCGACCGCGCCTTCGGCGAGGGCTGGGTGACGGCCCAGCCCCCCGCCGTCCGCACGGGCAAGAAGGTGGCCGTCGTGGGCTCGGGCCCGGCGGGGCTCGCCGCCGCCCAGCAGCTCTGCCGCGCGGGGCACACCGTCACCGTCTTCGAGCGCGACGGCCGCATCGGGGGGCTCCTCCGCTACGGCATCCCCGAGTTCAAGATGGAGAAGAAGTTCCTCGACCGCCGCCTGGAGCTCATGGAGGCCGAGGGGGTTCTCTTCAAGGCCGGCTGCCACATCGGGGTGGACATCCCGGCCACCGACCTCCAGAAGGAGTTCGACGCCCTCGTCCTGGCCGGGGGGGCGCGCCAAGCGCGCGACCTCCCCATCCCGGGCCGGGAGCTCAAGGGCATCCACTTCGCCCTGGAGTACCTCCCCCTCCAGAACCGCCTCTGCGAGGGGAACGAGGTGCCTGCTCCCGAGTTCATCTCCGCCGAGGGCAAGAAGGTGGTGATCATCGGCGGCGGCGACACCGGCGCCGACTGCCTGGGCACCGCCCACCGCCAGGGGGCGGCCTCCATCCTCCAGCTCGAGATCCTCCCCCGCCCCCCCGACCTGCGCGATCCGCTCGCCAACCCCTGGCCCCTCTATCCCAACATCTTCCGCACCTCCTCGGCCCACGAGGAGGGCGGCGAGCGCCTCTACTCCGTCAACACCAAGAAGTTCATCGGCGAGGGGGGCCGGGTGAAGAAGCTCCACCTCGTGGACGTGGTGCTGAAGACGGGCAACGGCCGCATGAGCTTCGAGGACGTGCCCGGCTCCGGCCGCGAGGCCGAGGCCGACCTCGTGCTGCTGGCCCTGGGCTTCCTCGGGCCCGAGAAGAAGGGGATGCTCGAGCAGCTGGGCGTGGAGCTCACCGAGCGCACCAACGTCAAGCGCGACGCCAAGTGGATGACCAGCGTCTCCGGGGTCTTCACCTGCGGGGACATGCAGCGGGGCCAGTCCCTCATCGTCTGGGCCATCGCCGAGGGCCGCTCCTGCGCCCGCGCGGTGGACGAGCACCTGATGGGAGAGTCCCTCCTCCCCGCCCCGCTGGACTAGGGGGGGGCCGCCCGGTGGAGAGCGCCATGGACGCCCAGCTCAGGCACTACGAGGAGAAGCTCGCCTGCGAGACGGACTCCTGGGACCTCAAAGCCGCCTTGGAGGCCGGGGAGAGGGTCATCGTGGTGGACGCCCGCTCCCCCGAGGCCCACGCGGCCGAGCGCATCCCCGGCGCCCTCAACATCCCCCACCGCGCGATGAGCCCCGCCACCACGGCCCGCCTCGACCGCGGGGCCCTCGTCGTCACCTACTGCGACGGCATCGGCTGCAACGCCTCCACCAAGGGGGCCCTCAACATGGCCCGGCTCGGCTTCCGGGTGAAGGAGCTCATCGGGGGCCTCGACTGGTGGAAGCGCGATGGCCACCCCACCGAGGGCGCGAAGGCCGCCGTCGGCCAGGCGGCGGGGAAGTGCGGCTGCGATTAGATAAGCGGGAGTCTTGAGAGATGGCCCGGGGAGACCCGGGCCGTTTTATTTTGCGGGCGCCTTCCTCCCCCACCCTAGCCGGCCGGCGATCTTGAGGACGATGTCGCTCTTGTTGAGGCTGTAGAGGTGCACGTGCCGCACCCCCAGGGCCTGGAGGGCCTCGATCTGGGCGGCGGCGAGGTCGGCGGACTTCTCCTTGAAGCCCTCCGGGTCGTTCGGGTAGCGGGCGAGGGCGTTCACCACGGATTTCGGGACGGTCGCGCCGCAGCGCCCGGCGAAGCGCAGGAGCTGCTCCACGTCCCGCACGGGCAGGACGCCCGGCGCGAGGGGGATGGCGATCCGGCGCTTCTCGCACGCCTCCAGGAAACGCTCCCAGAGCCAGGGCTCGAAGAAGAACTGGGAGACGGCGTAGTCCACCCCCTCGCGCACCTTGGCGGCGAAGTGGCCGAGGTGGGCGGCGAGGTCGGGGGTCTCGGGGTGGCCCTCGGGGAAGCAGGCGGCGCCGATGGAGGCGAAGCCCCCCATCCCCCGCAGGTAGCGCACGAGGTCGGCGGCGTGGCGGAAGCCCCCGGCCGCGGCCTGCTCGGGGGTCATGCCCTCGGGGAGGTCCCCGCGGAGGGCCAGGATGTCGCGTGTCCCGTTCCGCTGGTAGGTGGCCATGAGGGCGGCGATGCCGGCCTCGTCCGCGCCGACGCAGGTGAGGTGGGCCACCACCCGGCCGGGGTGGCGCTGGGCCAGGGTGAGGACGAGCTCGAGGGTGCCGTCCTGGGTGGAGCCCCCGGCCCCGTAGGTGACCGAGGTGAAGGCCGCCTCCATGCCGGCGTGGATCTCCTCCACCTCGCGCAGGACGCGCTCGGCCGCCCGCTCCCCCTTGGGGGGGAAGAGCTCGATCGAGACGGTGAAGCGGTCCGAGCGGATGCTCTCGGTGACGAGCGACACGGGGTTCCTTCCCTCAGATGGTGCATGAAGGGGCCGTCATTCTGAGGGAGCCCGCCCAGGCGGCTTGCCGCCTGGGGACCCAAGAAGAAGGCGACCGAAGAATCTGCTTTTGGCTTTGTAAAGCAGATTCTTCGCTTCGCTCAGAATGACGGCAAAAGCAGATCCCCCGGGCGGGGAACCTGGCCTAAGCGAAGCGAAGACCCCCTCAAAGCGGCAACTTCGCCTTTAGCCCGTAAAGCATACTACACCCGGCGGGGCGGCGGCCCAAGGAAGCCGGGCGCAAAAGAAGGGCCGGCGCGGGGGCGCCCCCGCGCCGGCCGTGCGCCTCAGTGAATCCCTACCTCAGCTTCTCCAGGGCGGAGAAGAGCTTGGCGTCGTCGGGCTTCTCGGGGGGCGAGGGCGTGACCTCCAGGTGGGCGATCTTGCCCTGCTTGTCGATGAGGACGACGGCGCGGTTGCTCATCCCCCGCTCGTGGAGCAGGCCGTAGGCCTGGATGGTCTTCTTGCCGGAGAAGAAGTCGCTCAGCAGGGGGAACTCGATGCCGAACTTCTCGGCCCAGGCGGCGTGGGCGAAGGGGCTGTCGGCGCTGATGCCCAGGACCTCGCAGTCCGCCTGGGCGAACTTGTCCTTCTGGGCCTGGTAGGCGGGCAGCTGCTCGCTGCACACCGGGGAAAAGTCGAAG
>JBBTDR010000324.1:0-4624 GCA_038042665.1 Nitrospinota bacterium | reverse complement strand
ACGGCCAAGATCCCGGTGGGGCCGGGCTACATGGTGCCCTTCGCGCGGGAGGTGCGCCGGGCGGCGGGCATCCCGACGGCCACGGTCGGGATGATCACCCAGCCCGCTCAGGCGGATCAGATCGTGCGCAACGGGGAGGCCGACCTTGTCATGATCGCGCGCGAGCTGCTGCGCGACCCCTACTGGCCCCAGCGGGCGGCCGCCGCCCTCGGGCACAGGGAATGGGCCTACGTGGCCGACCCCAACCACCGGGCCCACTGAGGGGCCCGCGGAGGCGAGGGAGGGGCGTCCCCTGCGCGCCGGAGGAGGGACCATGCGGGCGGGCGGCGGGAGGCCGATGCGGAAGAGGGTGCTGAGCGCCGGGGCCGCGCTGGCGGCCGCCCTCGTGCTGGCCGCGCCCGCTTCCGCCGCCGCCGGGGCCACCGCCGCCGAGACCGCCTTCTGCCTCAAGCGCCCCGCCCAGGGCTGCCCGGCGCCCGCCGCCGGCAAGGCCACGGTCCCCCTCGGCCAGCTCCCGCAGGGCGCGGACGGGCGGCGGGTGATCTATTTCTTCAGCCGCTTGAAGCTCGAGACGGGGCGGGTGGTCTTCCTGGTGATCCAGCGCGAGGGCGTCTGCTACGGCAGCGAGCGCCCGAGGCTCTACGTGGGCCCGCGCCTCCAGGCCCCCGGCTGGGCCTCCTTCTGGGGGGACGTCTCGAGGCGCCTGAAGGACTTCTCCCTCGCGGGGGAGGGGCTGGGCCTCCTCGCGGTGGGCATCGCCTCCCAGCTGGGGCCCGGGGTGCCCCAGAACCTCGCCCAGGAGGTCACGGCCTTCGGGGAGCGGGAGGTGGGCTGCCCGGGCAAGCTCCTGGGCCGGGTGTTGGACTTCGAGGGGAAGCCCGTGGGGGGGGAGAACGCCCTCCGCGAGCTCACCATCGCGCCCTGAGCCCTCCCCCCCTCACACCGCCAGCACGCCCCCGTCGCTCACCACGACCGTCCCGTTCATGAAGTCGTTCTCCCGGCACACCATGAAGGCGGCGAGGGCGGCCATCTCCTCGGGCTGGGCGAAGCGCCGGGCGGGGATGCTGGGGAGCTTGGAGGCGGCGTACTCGGGGCGGTTCGCGTGGGTGATCTTGACGCGCTCGCTCTCGGTGGTGCCGGGGGCCAGGCAGTTCACGCGGATGCCCTTGGGGCCGAGCTCCGCGGCGAGGGCCTTGGCCATGTTGTGCATGGAGGTCTTGGTGGCGCCGTAGAGGGCGTTGCCGGGCACCCCGCGGATGCCGTCGATGGAGCCGATCATGAGGATGCGGCCCGCGCCCTGGGGGATCATGATCTTGGCCGCCTCCCGCGAGGCGATGAAGACGGACTTGGCGTTCACCTCGTAGAGGCGATCAATCTCCTCGTCGGTGAACTCGGTGATGGCCTTGTGGCAGCGGGTGGCGTGGCAGTTCACCAGGATGTCGAGCCCGCCGAGGAAGTGCTCCCCCTCGCGGACGGCCGCGCCCGCGTTCGCGGCCCGGCCGAAGTCGTAGCTCTTCCCCCCGGCCTTGACGCCCTGCCCCCGGCAGGCCTCGACGGTGGCCCGCAGCCCCTCGGCGCTCGAGCCCCCGGCCACCCAGACCGAGGCCCCCTCCAGGGCGAACCGCCGGGCGATGGCCGCCCCGATGCCCGAGGAGCCGCCGGTCACGACCGCCCGCGCGCCCACCAGAAGCTTGCCTGGCATTTCGTCTCTCCTATGGATTCAGTCCTTCTTCTCCTGGAACAGCACCGCCTGGGCGCGGGTGCGCGGGTCGCGCTTGGGCCAGCGGCCGGCGTCCACCTCGGTGATGAACTCCAGGACGGTGCGGTTGAACATGGCGGGCTCCTCGATGTTGATGAGGTGGCCCGCGTTGGGGAAGGTGATGAGGGCCACCGCCGGGAGGGTGCGCTTGAGATAGACGCCCACGTCCAGGCAGGGCTCGTCCTCGTCGCCGGTGAGGATGAGGGTGGGCACCTCCATCTTCTCGAGCCCCGCCTCGAGGGAGTACACCGAGGGCCGCTGGGCCTGGACCCCGCGCATGGTGTGGGCCGCGCCCTGGGGGGAGTGCCCGCGGAAGTTCTCCACGAAGCGGGCGTAGCCGGTGGGGTCCTTGCGCTCGAGCTGGAGGCGGGTGGGGCCCGCGGTGTAGGCGGCGCAGAAGCCCTGAAAGTCTTCGTCGAAGCGGCGGGCGGCCTCCCGGGCCTCCTGGCGGAAGCTCTCCTGCTGGCCGGGGGCGGAGCCGTAGCCGCAGCCGGCCACCACGAGGGAGCGGGCGAGCTGCGGGTAGCGGAGGCCCAGGTGGAGGGTGGCGTAGCCCCCCATGGAGAGCCCCACCACGTGGGCGGGGGCGAGGCCCAGGCCCTGGATGACCCCGGCCAGGTCGTCCACGGCGATGTCCTGGCTGTACTGGGCGGGGCGGGCGGGGACCTCGGAGGGCGGGTAGCCCCGGGCGTTGTAGGTCACCACGCGGTAGCGGCGGCCGAAGTAGCGCACCTGGTCGGTCCAGCTCCTCAGGTCGCCCGCGAACTCGTGGACGAACACGAGCGGGGCGCCCGAGCCGTGGCTCTCATAGTGGAGACGGACTCCGTTCACCTGGATCTCCGGCATAACGCCTCCTCGGTTGTCGGTTTTCCCTCCGTTTCATAAGCCAGTTCGGGGAAAATGACAATGCGAGGGCGGTCCCGCCACCGGGCGGGGCGGCTCGGAAGCGGGCCGGGGCCCGATCGTTCGGCGGAAATGATCGGAAAAATCAGGGCTTGATTATTTTGACCGGGTGCTCCAAGATGAAAAGCGCCCGTCTTCGGAGGCTGAGAGCTCCCGGAGAGAGGTTGAACCGCCCTCCTCCCGCATCATCCCATCCGCGCCCGCGGAGGGGAGAGGTGCCGGAAGGAGGATTATCGGCATTCAGTCCCAGGGATTCGGTCGGCCAAGAGGAGCGTCATTTTGAGTGAGACGGCACAGGGGCGGCGCAAGCTGGCCGTCCACCGCAAGGATGAGCGTCACCTCCAGTGGGGAACCATCACCGTCATCGGATTCATCCACCTCGGGGCCCTGCTGGCCCTGCGGCCGGAGCTTTACAGCACCTCGGGCCTGGTCCTCCTGGTGGCCTTATACCTGATGTCGGGGATGCTCGGGGTCACCCTGTGCTATCACCGCCTGCTGACCCACCGGGGCTTCCAGACCCATAAGTGGGTGGAGTATTTCCTCACCTTCTGCGCCTGCCAGGCGCTCCAGAGCGGCCCGATCGCCTGGACCGCCCTGCACCGCATCCACCACAAGGAGGCGGACGACGAGCCCGACCCCCACAGCCCCCTCGTGAGCTTCCTCTGGGCCCACATGGGCTGGCTGTTCGTGGACACGCCCGGCGCGTCCACCTATGCGGAATACAGCCGCTTCGCCAAGGACCTGGACCGCGACCCCGTCCAGCGCTTCCTCGACCGCTACTTCCTCGTCCTCTACGCGCTGACGGCCGCCCTCGTGTACGCGGCGGGCGAGCTCTGGGGCGGGCTGGGCCTCTCCTGGCTGGTCTGGGGCGTGTTCCTGCGCACCGTCCTCCTCTGGCACGCCACCTGGCTGGTGAACTCGGCCACCCACCTGTGGGGCTACCGCAACTACCGCACCGACGAGGACAGCACGAACAACTGGTGGGTGGCGCTCCTCTCCTTCGGCGAGGGCTGGCACAACAACCACCACGCCGACCAGCGCTCGGCCCGCCACGGCCAGCGCTGGTTCGAGATCGACATCACCTACGGTCTCATCCGCTTGATGGGCAGGCTTGGCTTGGCCTGGCAGATCATGGAGCCGCGCAGGAGCGTCGTCGCCCGCCGCCTGGACATCATGGTGGACCCCGAGGCCCTGCGCCTGGCCGATGAGCGGTCGCAGCCCGCCGGGATCCTCCACACCCAGACCGACCCGACCATTCCCATCTCGGTCCCGGCGATGGCCTCGGCCGCGGAGGCCTACGCCGCCGCCGTGCGCGCCGCCCGCGAGGCGGAGGAAGCCGTCGGGGAGGCCCTGCGCCACGCCGCCGAGGCGCTCCGCCACCGGCGCCAGGAGGCGGCCGAGCGGATGGATCAGCAGGTCCGCCAGATGCTCGAGGGGGCCAAGGATATGGCCATGGCCGCGATCGAGAAGGCCAAGTTCGCCGCCGCCGAGGCGGGGGAGTTCGCCTCCCAGGCGGGCGCCCTCGCCGCCGCCGCCAAGGACCGCGCGGCGGAGTCGGCCCGGCACGCCGCCGAGCAGAGCCGCCTCCTCGCCCAGGAGGCCGCCGACGCCGCCCACCGGGCCGCCGAGGAGATCGCGGTGGCCTTCAAGGGCATCACCCGGCCGGTGATCAGCTCGGCCATCTAGATTCCACCCCCCCACAACACCCCTCCCCCCCTGAGGGGGGAAGGCGGGCAAGCAAACGTCCAGGGAAGAACCTCCGCCCCCCTCAGGGGGGAGGGAGGGCCGAAGGCCCGATGGGGGGTGGTGACGGTGAGCTCGGCCATCTAGTGTCGTGTCCCAGAAACAGGTAATGGGTCAATTTGGCGGTTCCGCTGTCATTCCGAGCCCTTCGCTTGCGCTCAGGGCAGGCTCCGCGAGGAATCTTCGTGAGTCGCCACGCTCGTAGATTCCTCGGTCGCT
>JBBTDR010000323.1:0-2479 GCA_038042665.1 Nitrospinota bacterium | reverse complement strand
CCCGGGGCCCCGCCGCCATCGCCCGCCGCGGGCTGGACGAAGACCTCCTTGAAGCCGGACTCCCGGAGGACGCGGCCGTTCGCCACCGAGTTGAGGGCCACGCCCCCCGCCATGCAGAGCCGGTCGAGGCCGGTGCGGCGGTGGAGCTCCTTGGCCATGTCGAGGATGAGCTCCTCGGTCACCCGCTGGATACTCGCGGCCACGTCGGCGTAGTGCTCGTTCAGCCGGCACTCGGCCTCGAAAGCGGCGGGCTTGGGGCCGTAGTAGGAGGGGTAGCCGGAGCTGCGGGTGAAGAACTTGCTCTCGGGCCGCCGGGGGGAGCCGAAGAGATCTACGAACTTCGGGCCGAAGCTCTGGGTGGTGGAGCGGTGGAAGGTGAAGTAGTCCATCTCCAGGGAGAAGGAGCCGCCGCCCTGGCGGCGCACCGTCTTCCACACCTTGTCGGTGTACTTGGGCTCCCCGTAGGGCGCCATGCCCATCACCTTGTACTCGCCCTCGTTGACCTCGAAGCCGAGGTAGGCGGTGAAGGCGCTGTAGAGGAGCCCCAGGGAGTGCGGGAAGCGCTGCTCGCTCTCGAGGAGGATCTCGCTCCCCCGGGCCCGGCCCAGGGTGGTGGTGGCCCACTCCCCCACCCCGTCGATGGTCAGGATGGCGGACTCCTCGAAGGGGGAGGCGAAGTAGGCGCTCGCGGCGTGGGAGATGTGGTGCTCGACGAAGAGGATCTTCTCCAGGGGAACCCCCAGCCGCTTGTGGATGATGCCCTTCACCCAGAGCTTGTCCCCGAACCAGTTGATCATGGCCTCCTGGAACACCCGGAGGGAGCCGGGGAAGGTCTGGAGCACGGTGAGCAGGATGCGCTCGAACTTGAGAAAGGGCTTCTCGTAGAAGACCACGTAGTCGAGGTCGCCCGCCTGGACGCCCCCCTTCCGGAGGCAGAACTCCACCGCCAGGGCCGGGTAGCCGAAGTCGTGCTTCACGCGGCTGAAGCGCTCCTCCTCGGCGGCGGCCACCAGGACACCGTCCCGCAGCAGGGCCGCGGCGGCGTCGTGGTAGAAGCAGCTGATCCCGAGGATGTGCATGCGGCAGCCTCAGCCCTGGCGCGACGCGTCGTGGAGCGAGGGCTTGGCGGCCGAGCGGGGCAGGAACCGCGCGTCATCCTTCAGCCGCAAGGGGTCCTTCGAGAGCCGGAAGGGGATGGCGATCAGGGGGATCAAGACGAAGTACAGCAGCGCCGTCAGGACGAGCGAGTTGAAGCGCGCGATCTTGCGGGCGGCGCGCTTCCAGCCTTCCCAGAGCCGCTTCAGGAGAGCCATCCGCCCGCCCGGCTAGAAGAGGGTGTACACGAAGGGGGCCAGGGCGCTCGACTGGGCCAGGAACAGAAGGCCCGCGAACATGAGGAGGACAACCACCACCGGCGCCATCCACCAGAGCTTGTTCTCCCAAAGGAAGGAGAACAACTCCCCGACGGTGGCGAAAATGGCACGGAGCATCACGACCTCGGCAGCCGGCCCAACACCACCTGACCGGACATCATGGGCGGCCTCAAACCCCCAAGAACGCGCGCCTGCTCCTTCAATGAATCCAAGCGCACGGCCGGGCTTTTTACCTGATCGCCCCCCCACGAGCAAGCGGCTCCCCGCCCGGTGTTTTTCCCGGCGGGCCATGCGCATGATATCTATCTGTTTTTACTTTCCTTCGAGGCATACCGGCCAGCGCCCCGGCGGCTAGTCCGAGCGCAGCCTCGGATCCAGGGCGTCCCGCATCGCATCCCCGAACAGGTTGAAGGCGAAGACCGAGAGCGTGATGGCCAGGCCGGGGAAGATGGCCATCCAGGGGGCGCTCTCGGCGTATTCCTCGGCCCCGCCCTGGAGCATGAGCCCCCAGGCCGGCACGGGCTCCTGCACCCCGAGCCCCAGATAGGAGAGGGAGGCCTCCAGGAGGATGGCCTGGGCCATGAACGAGGTGAGCATGATCAGGTAGGGGGCCATGACGTTGGGGATCATGTGCCGGACGATGACCCGCGCGTGCCCGAACCCCAGCGCGCGGGCGGCGTCCACATAGGGGATCTCCCGGATGGCCAGGGCGCTCGCGCGCACCACGCGCGCGCAGCGGGGGATGAACGGAACCGTGATGGCGAGAATCACGTTCTGGACGCCCGTGCCGAAGATCGAGACCACGGCCATGGCCATGATGATCAGGGGGAAGGACATGAGCACGTCCATCACCCGCTGGAAGATCAAGTCGAACCGCCCGCCGAAGTAGGCGCTGGCCACCCCGAGGACGAGCCCGAGGGTCGCCCCCACGAACGAGGAGATGAACCCCACCAGCATGGCCGTCTGCGCCCCGAAGATGATGCGGCTCAGGATGTCCCTCCCGAACTGGTCGGTGCCCAGCCAGTGGGCCAGGCTGGGCGCCTGGTGAATCCGGTCGTAGGCGTTCGCCACCGGGTCGAAGGGCGCGATGTACGGCGCCAGCAGGC
>JBBTDR010000322.1:0-8203 GCA_038042665.1 Nitrospinota bacterium | reverse complement strand
GTCGCGGTAGAGGTGCAGCTCCTCGATCACGCGCCCGACGCTCGTGTGGCGGTAGCCCCGGCCCAGCATGGCGGTGACCGAGCAGAAGGTGCAGTCGTAGGGGCAGCCCCGGCTCGTCATGATGGAGGCGACGCAGTCCCGCCCCCAGCCGTGGGCGAGCCGGAAGTCCGGGATGGGGAGGGAGTCGAGGTCCTGGACGAAGGCGCGGTTGGGGTTGTGCGCCTGGCTCCCCCGCCCGGCGCGCCCCCCCGTCCAGAAGGAGAGGTTGGGGATGCCCAGGGGCGAGCGCCCCCCCTGGAGGGCCTCGATCAATTCAAGGAGCGGCCCCTCGCCCTCTCCCTTCACCACGAAGTCGGCGTGGCCGAGCGCCTCCTCCGGCCGGAAGCTGGCGTGGGTGCCCCCCATCACCACGGGGATGCCCGCCGCGCGGCACTTGTCCGCCCAGGCGTAGCCGCGGGCGACGGTGTTGGTCAGGCAGGAGATGCCCACCACGTCCGCCGAAGCGAGCTCGCGCTCCTCCACCGGGGCGATGTCCTCGCAGAAGACCTTGGCCTCGTAGCCCGCCCGCTCCAGCAGGGTGGCCAGCAGCACCGCCCCCGTCCGGGGGATGTGCACCCGGCTGTAGACGTTCGGGCTCTCGCTCTTGGGCTCGATGAAGACGACCTTGCGGATGGGCTGCATCGGACGGCGCTCCCTGGGTTTCCCCGCGCGGAGGGCACGGAAAGGAGAACGGCCCCTCACCGGAGGGACGCGGATGAATCGAGAGATAATACGGTCATTATATCGGAGAAACAAGCCCGCTCGCCCCTCTCCCGGATTTTCTCCTGAATTCCGGGGATTTTCGGGAAGAACCCAAATGGAATCGCGCCCGATCGTTCGCGGGCCGACCGCCTGTATGCAGGAATCACCCTCACCCCACCTCCCACCTTTCCCCGACGGCCATGATCTTGATCCGGCCCATGTCCCCGCCCCCCTCGCGCACGGCGCGCTCGAGGGCGCGGGGGGGCTCGTCCAGGGGCTCGTCGGTGAGGTCGAAGACCCCCCAGTGGGTGGGGATCATCCAGCGGGCCCGGAGGTCGAGGAAGGCCCGGTAGCCCTCCTCGGGGTTCATGTGGGGGTAGCGCATCATCCAGCGGGGCTCGTAGGCCCCGATGGAGAGCATGGCGACGTCGATGGGGCCGAATTTTCTGGCGAACTCGGCGAAGCCGTGGAAGTAGCCGCTGTCCCCGCCGAAGAAGTAGCGCCGCTCGCCCGAGTCCAGCAGCCAGGCGCACCAGAGGGTGGCGTCCCGGGCCTGGCCGATGCGGTTCGACCAGTGCTGGGCCGGGAGGCAGGTGAGGGTCCAGCGGCCGTGTTTCACGCTTTGCCACCAGTCCAGCTCCGCCACTCGCTCCGCCCCGTGCGAGCGGACGAAATCCCCCAGCCCCACCGGCACGTACCAGGCGGCGCCGCGGGGCAGGTTCTCCACCGTCCAGGCGTCGAGGTGGTCGTAGTGGTTGTGGGAGAGGACGGCGAAGGCGTCCCCCGGCACCTTGCCGATGGGGACGCCCGGCTCCCCGTGCCTCCCATAGAAGAGGGCCCGGGGGCCGAAGTGGGGGTCGGTCAGGAGGGTGTCGGGGCCCTCCTTGATGATGTAGCTGCAATGCCCCACCGAGGTGATGGAGGCCGAGCCCTCGGGCCGGGCGAGGTAGTCGCCCGCGTTCGCCACCACGGGCACCCGGGGGGGCGTGCGGCGCGCCTCGGCGAACTCGTTGCGGTAGAGGAACTTCCACTTGAGGAGGTTGAGGCGCGAGCTGGGGTTGGGCCACCAGGGGTTGAACCACGCCCCGGGCCCCCCGTGGGGCCAGTAGAGGGAGGCCGGGTCCTCCGAGCGGAAGCCCTGGGCCTCCCGCGGGGGCGGCTCCGGCTGCCTGAGGCCCAGGGTCACGCGCGCGCACCCTCCCGTGAGGCCCGCCGCGGCGAGGCCCCAGAACCCCGCCCGCCCGAGGAATTTCCGCCTGCCCATGCGAGGGTCCATCGCGCCCCAGGCTCCCTCACCCCACCGAGAGGACAAGCTTGCCCTGGGTATGGCCCTCCTCCAGCATCAAATGCGCGCGGCCCACGTTCTGGGCGTTCAGGGGCCCCACCTCGGTGACCTGGGGGGGCTTCAGGGCGCCCGTCTCCAGCCACTCCCGGATGTGGAGGAGGTTCTTCTTGAACTGGGCGAAGTAGGGGCGGCCTCCCCCCCGCACCGGGGTGCGGAGGAACACCGCGTGGAAGGAGCACGACTTCCAGAACAGGCCCTCGGGCTGGGTGGTGAAGATCTGGGGGATGGGGTTGTTCGGGTCCGAGGCGATGGAGGCGACGTGGCCCCAGTAGTCCACCACCCGCAGGCACACCCGCTTCATGTCCCGCCCCACGAGGTCCACGGCCACCTTCACCCGGTTACCCCCGTTCGCGGCCTGGACCTTGGCGGCCACCTCCTCCACCGATAGCCCGCCGTAGCGCACGATGTGCCCGGCCTGGATCCCCAGCTTCTCGCGCAGGTAGGCCGCGCTCGTCTCGCTCCCCGCGGTGGCGAGGATGGGGGAGGCCCCCAGGTGGCGGAGCATCTGGACGGCGAGCGTCCCCACCCCGCCCGAGGCCCCGGCGACGAAGGCGGAGTCGCCCTTGTCGAACCGGGCCTTCATCACCACCGCCTCATAGGCCGTGAGGGCCACGAGGGGCACCGCCGCCGCCTCGGCGAAGGAGAGCTTCCGGGGCTTGTGGACCACGAACTCCTCGGGCACGCAGACGAACTCGGCGTAGCCGTTCCCGCCGTCCTCCCCGAAGCGGGGGAGGTAGGCCATCACCTCGTCGCCGGGCTTGAACCCGCGCACCCCCCGGCCCACCGAGTCGATCAGCCCCGCCACGTCCCGCCCGAGGACGAGGGGGGTCTTCCCCTCGTTCCCGCCCTTGCGGGCCTTGTAGTCGGTGGGGTTCACCGAGGCCACCCGCACCCGGATCTTCACCTCCCCCTCCTGGGGGGAGGGCTCGGGCCACTCCATGTCGGCGAGGTTCTCGACCCCGCCGAAGTCCTTCAACACGACCGCGCGCATGGGGCTAAATCCTCATATCGGTTACAGTTATTGAAATTCTCTTGTCGCGCCCTAAAGGAAAGGCTAAAAAGCTGAAACTCCTTTCCGCAAATCCTCACCACGCTTTCCAATCCTGCACAGGCACTCCGATAGCTTCGAAATGCCTGATGTTTTGCGTCACCACTGTCGCGCCAAGGCTAATCGCAAGAGCACCTAGCAAAACGTCAAAATCAATCCTGTCCTCCTTGGACAAAGGATGGCCCCGTTTCCGCAAGTCCGCCCAAATTTCCGCGCCCCGGCGCCAGTCTGCCCAGGATAGTTCTTGTACTCCCAAGACTTGAGCGAAATCCTCCAGGAATTGCACTTCTTCTCTTGCATCTATGTGCAGTAGGCCCCGAACGGCTTCATATAAAGCAGGAGCAGAAATATAGATGTCCTCCCCTCTATCAAGCGCGGCCTGGAGGCGTTCTTTCGCTTGACGAGCAATTTGCCCATCTTTTTCGACCAGTTTACTAAGTGCTGTGGTATCAAGCAGGAACGGCATAAGGCGACTCTAAACCTATTCCTGAAAAGAAAATGTACGCCCTTCCGCGATGATCCGTTCGAACTCTTCCCACTTTTCTTTTGGAACCTGGCTAGGCTTCGAGAACCATTGCTCCAAGAGTTCGATGGCCTTTAGATTTTTCGGAGGAATGGCACGAGCCGTTACGCTGATCTCATCTTCCTCTCGCCGACGTCTGAGGAACAGAAGCTCATAGTCTGCCGCATCCGCACTCTCCACGCGGGGCGGAAGAACAAATGTCTCGGAAAGGGTACCTTCGCCGACACTCACTGCGCTTGCGGAGCATGTCTCAAACTCCGGTGCGTCATAAGGAAGGTCGAACAAATGGCGGCGAGGTATCTGTCCGGGCAAATCAAGGACTAAAAGCACTATGATTCCTCCACACCGAAGCGTTCGCGCAATTCATCGCCAATGATTGATTCATAAACCCCGATAATTTTCGAGTGTGCTTCTTCAAGAACTATCCCAATGTTTTTCTCTGCGGGCGGCTCCATCCGGTTGAAGGCGATGTGATCCAAATCTACAATATTGGCAATCTGTCCTCTTTCCGCAGGCTCTGTATGCGTTGCAACGGTCAGATGAAGCCGCGTCTCCTTATAGGGAGACAGTTCTACCCGAACTAGAAATGGGCCTAACTCCTGATATATCCCGCTAGGTAAGTAAGACGACTTCGCGAAAAACCGGTCAAATTTAAATTCCGCTTCGGGCAAGACAATGCGGTTAATATATCGTAACCCGGTGCGCACAATCGCTTTCGGTTGAATCACCGAAATGTAGTCTTCGAGTCTTGCCAAAATGAGCGGCTTAAATTTTTTCCACCCTGGATATTTGGGAAGAAGGTTGACGGCTAATAGGTTCTTGGAGATTTGTACTAATGCGGTTTTATCCTTGCGATGGAATCGCATTCGGATTCCGACCTCTCGGAACTGCTGGTCAATCCTCCCAGGTTTAGTCTGGAAACCCATTTCCAACCCGTGAAGCTCTTTCGCCTCCGGAAATTCGTTTTTAATCCTCTCGTGGAAAAGCCCAAAAAAAGTGGCATTCCATTTAAGACCCTCTTCGAAGTGAATCTCGCAGAGGGCCTCGGCGATGGGAGGATTCTTATAGCGCTTCTCTGTACTCATGTGCCCTCGCTTAACAGCCAAGCTAGCTCTCGCCTCATCTTCTCACTCCTTGAATAGAATACTGGCCAAAACAAACAAGAGCAACAACTGCCCCCCTCACACCATCCACGCCCCGCCGTCCACCTGGAGCCCCTGCCCCGTCACGTTGCGGCTCTCGTCGCTGGCGAGGAAGACCGCCATATCCCCCACGTCGTCCGGCGTCTGCTCCCGCCCGAAGGGGACCGCCGCCTTCACGAAGGCGTCGAACACCTCGCGGGGCGCCTTGTCGGTGTCCAGGCCGATGATCACCCCGTGGCCCTTCTCCCAGAATTCGGTCCAGAGCATACCCGGGTTGATGGCGTTCACGTTCACGCCGTGCTTCGCCATCTCCTTGGCGAGGCTCATGGTGAGGCTCATGGTGGCCGCCTTCGCGGCGCAGTAGTGGGGGACGTTCTCGTTCGCCCGCCGGGCGGCGAGGGAGGCGATGTTGATGATCTTGCCGTAGCGCCGCTCCCGCATGTGGGGCGCGAGGGCCCGGCACATGAGGAACACCCCCGCCGTGTTCACGGCGAAGACCTCGTTCCACTCCTCGAGGGTGAGCCGGTCGATGGGGTTCGCCATCAGGCGCGAGGGGCGGCCGTGGCAGTTCACCAGGATGTCCACCCGGCCCAGGCGCTCGATGGCCGCCTTCACGGCGCGGGCGACGTCGGCCTCCTTCGTCACGTCCACCCCGAGGGCGAAGGCGTCTTTCCCGCCCTCGGCGGCGCCGCGCCGGGCCACCTCCTCGGTGATGTCCATGACGCAGACCCGGGCCCCCTCCCGGGCGAACGCCCGGATGATGCCCCGCCCGATGCCCCCGCCGCCCCCTGTGACGATGGCCGTCTTGTCCTTCAAGCGCATGGGATGACCTCCGGAGATTCACGAGATGAAAGCTGAGAGAAAGGAATCTTACCAGGAATCCGGCGGGAGGGTGAGCGCGGCGGGGCCTACCGCCCCCGCCCGGGGGCGAGGGCGCTCAGGGCGAAGATCGCCGCCGCCGCGAGCACCACCGAGGGCCCGGCGGGGGTGTCCCACCGCAGGGAGGCGGCGAGCCCCCCGGCCACGGCGGCGCAGCCGAGGGCGCTGGCGAGGAGGGCCATCTGCTCAGGCGTGCGGGCGATCCGCCGGGCGGCGGCCGGCGGGATGATCAGGAGCGAGGTGATGAGGAGCACCCCCACGATCTTCATGGCGATGGCCACCACCACCGCGATGAGCACCATGAAGGCCAGGCCGATCTTGCGCGCGGGGACGCCCTCGGCCTCGGCCAGCTCCTCGTGGACGGTGAGGGCGAGGAGGTCCCGCCACAGCCAGGCGAGGGCGGCGAGGACGAGGACACCTCCCCCCCAGATCCAGCCGAGGTCCTCCGGGGTGACGGCGAGGATGTCCCCGAAGAGGTAGCCCATGAGGTCCGCCCGCAACCGCTCCTGGAGGCTCACGGTCACCAGGCCTGCGGAGAGGGCGGTGTGGGCGAGGATGCCCAGCACGGTGTCCGAGGCGAGCCCGCCCGGGCGCTGGAGGGCGGCGAGGAGGAGGGCCACCACCAGGCACACCGCCAGGCCCCCCACCCGGAGGTCGGCCCCGAGCACGAAGCCCAGCGCCACGCCCAGGAGGGCGCTGTGGGCGAGGGAGTCCCCGAAGTAGGCCATCCGCCGCCACACGACGAAGCAGCCCAGGGGCCCGGCCACCAGGGCCGTCCCCACGCCTCCGAGGAGGCCGCGCAGGAGGAAGTCCTCGGTCCACATGGCTAACTCACAACGTTGGTCATCCGGGGGGGAACCAAGCCCGCCCCCTCTCCCAGGGAGAGCGGGGCGGAGACGGCG
This sequence comes from Nitrospinota bacterium, assembly GCA_038042665.1. Lineage (GTDB taxonomy): Bacteria > UBA8248 > UBA8248 > UBA8248 > UBA8248 > 2-12-FULL-69-37. The sequence continues at coordinate 1,623 of JBBTDR010000322.1, read as the reverse complement.
CGAAACGCATTGGCGCTTGCAGCGCGAACAACCTGTTTCGGCTTCACGGCCAGCGGCCTCCCTCGTGCGCGTGGCCCGGGCCGCGCTCCCCCGGCTCTCCGGCGGGCGGAAGGGGCACCACCTCGCCCTCGGGGCCGTGGCGGTGGTCGTGGGCGTGGGTGTAGACGGCCAGGTTCCGCGCCGCCTGGGAGCCGAAGAGGGCGAGGTACTCCGGGTGGACGCTCACGTCCTCGGGCCGGCCGTGGCAGCAGACGTGGCGGTTGAGGCAGACCACGCGGTCGGTCGAGGCCATCACCACGTGGAGGTCGTGGGAGACCAGGAGGATGCCGCAGCCGCGCCGCTCCCGGATGCGGGCGATGAGGCCGTACATCTCGATCTGGCCCGTCACGTCCACGTTCTGGACGGGCTCGTCCAGCACCATGAGATCGGGGCCGCGCAGGAGCGCCCGGGCGAGGAGCACCCGCTGCATCTCCCCGCCCGAGAGGGCGTGCACCGAGCGGTCCATGAGGTAGGCCGCCCCGGCCTCCTCGAGGGCGCGGGCCGCCTCGCCCCCGGGCGCCCGGCGGGTGAGGTTGAGGAGGCGGCGCACGGTCAGGGGGAGGACAGGGTCCACCGTCACCCGCTGGGGCAGGTAGCCCACCACCAGCCCGGGCCTGCGGCGCACCGAGCCCTCGCCCGGGGCCAGGAGGCCCAGGAGGACGCGGATGAGGGTGGTCTTCCCCGCCCCGTTGGGGCCGATGAGGGAGACAATCTCGCCGGGGCGCACCTCGATATCGACGTGGCTCAGGATGGGCTGGCCCCCGAGACGGAGCCCCACCCCCCGGGCCTCGACCAAGGGGACCAAGGGATCAGCAGCGGCCACCCTTCCCTCCCTTCTGGCACGCGGGGCAGCGGCCCTGGACCTCGACCACCGGGGCCTCCACCTCGAAGCCCGCCTGGGCGGCCGCGCTGCCGATGGCCCGCCCGATGCGCGGCTCCTCCATCTCGGCCACCGCCCCGCACGCGCGGCAGATGAGGAACTGGGCCATGTGGGGGTTGCCCGGGAAGCCGCAGCCCACGAAGGCGTTCAGGCTCCTCAGCCGGTGGACGAAGCCCTGGGCCATGAGGAAGCCGAGGGCGCGGTAGACCGTGGCCGGGGCGCCCGGGCGGCCCTTGGGCTCCAGCCGGGCGAGGATGCCGTAGGCCCCGATGGGGGAGTGGCTCGACCAGACGAGCTCCAGCACCCGGTGGCGGATGGCCGTGAGCCGCGCCCCCCGGCGGGTGCAGATCTCCGCCGCCCGCTCGAGCGCCTCGGCCACGCAGGCGGCGTGGTCGTGGCCCCTGGCGGGAAACATCGCCTGTGCCGGATCCGCCGCCATAAGACCCCCCTTGCCCCCCAAAAATGATATGTTATATCATAATTATCCAGGCGGCAACGCTCGCCTGGCCGTATCCTTGGGAGACCCCCCCCGATGAAGACCCTCCGCCGCTCCGCCCGTTTTCTCGCGGTGCTCCTCTCCGGAATGCTGCCAAGCGCCCTCCCCTCCCTGGCCGCCCCGCCCCAGGTGGTGGCCACCATCGCCCCCGTCCATTCCCTCACCGCCTCGGTGATGGCGGGGGTGGCCACGCCGCGGCTGCTGGTGC
>JBBTDR010000321.1:0-4161 GCA_038042665.1 Nitrospinota bacterium | reverse complement strand
AGGGGGAGAAGGCCCCCCTGTTCGAGATCCAGGGGTTCGACTCCAGGGCCCTCCTCGGCGAGAAGAACCTCCTCCTCGTCTTCTACCGGGGGCACTTCTGAAGCCACTGCCAGCGCCAGCTCGTGGAGCTGCAGGAGCGCCTGGAGGCCATCCGGGAGCGCGGCACCGAGGTCGTCGCCATCAGCACGGACGACGCCCTGAAGATCAACCTGAGCCTCCGGGAGCTGCGGGTGACCTTCCCCCTCATCTCGGACCCCCAGCGGCGGGTGGTCCTCCAGTTCGGGGTGCTGCATCCCCAGGAGGGCTTCGCCCGGCCCGCCGTCTTCCTCATCGACAAGCGCGGGGTGGTGCGGCTGGCCTATGTCGGGAAGGATTATTCGGACCGGCCTCCCATCGAGGCCATCCTCAACGCCCTGGCCTATCTCTGAGGCCCCGGCGATCCGAAGGCGTGGCATGATCCGGCCCTCCGCGACGCGAACCGGCGCCTGGCTCCTGCTGGGGGTGCTCGCCCCCCTCCTCGCGGCCGGGCCCGCGGGCGCGGCCTCTCCCCCGGGCAAGGTCCCGCCCGCCCGGGGCCAGGAGGCCGAGCGGGGCGTCGGCTCGGTTCAGGAGCTGGCCGCCCTCCTCCGCCAGGGCGTCTCCCAGCACTGCCCCCACCCGGACCGGGTGAGCGTGACCGTCCGCTCCCTCGCCTCGGGGGAGACCCTTTTCGCCCACCACCCCGACGCGCAGCGGATCCCCGCCTCCAACATCAAGCTGGCCACCACCGCCGCCGCCCTCGCCGTCCTGGGCCCCGACTACACCTTCCCCACCGACGTCTACGCCGAGGACCCCATCCGGGGCGGGACGCTCGAGGGGAACCTCTACCTCAAGGGCTACGGCGACCCCTCCCTCGTCCAGGAGCGGCTGCGGGAGCTCGCCCGCGAGCTCAGGCTCCTCGGCCTGCGGCGGGTGAAGGGCGCCCTCGTCGCCGACGACACCTACTTCGACGCCGAGCGCTACGGCCAGGGCTGGCACGCCGAGGGCTCCCTGCGTCCCTACCTGGCCCCGCACGGGGCGCTCTCCCTCAACTTCAACGTGGTCTGGGTGATGATCGACCCGGGCCCGGAGCCCGGCGCCCCCGCCCGGGTGGTCCTCGAGCCCGAGACCGACACGGTCCGCCTCGAGGGCTCGGTCGAGACCGGGCCTCCGGGGGGGCGGCCCCAGGTGCGCCTCTCCCGCCGCCGGGTGGAGGGGAGGGACCGCGTCCGCGCCGGGGGCGCCATCCCCGCCCGCTCCAAGCGGGTGACCTCCCCCGTCACCGTCTCCGAGCCCGCCCTGTTCGCCGCGGGGGGCTTCGCCGCCTTCCTGAAGGAGCAGGGGGTCGAGATCGGCGGGGGCATCCGCAAGGGGGCGACCCCGGAGGAGGCCGAGCTCCTGGCCCGCACCCTCTCCCGCCCCTTGGGCGAGCTCGTCCGGGACGTGAACAAGATCAGCAACAACTTCATGGCCGAGCAGGTCCTCAAGACCCTGGGGGCCGAGCTGCACGGCCTGCCGGGCACGGCGGAGAAGGGCCTGCGCGTGGTGCGCGGCTTCCTCGTCTCGGCGGGCGTCCCGGCGGACTCCTTCACCCTGGCCGACGGCTCGGGGCTCAGCCGCCTGAACCGCATCAGCGCCGCGGGCCTCGCCGCCCTGCTCGCGGCGGTCCACCGCGACTTCCGCCTGCGGCCCGAGTTCATGGCCTCGCTCGCGGTGGTGGGGATCGACGGCACGGCGCGGCGGCGCATCCACCGCGCCTCCACCGTGCGCCGGGTGCGGGTGAAGAGTGGCCTCCTCGACGGGGTGAACGCCCTGAGCGGCTACGGGGTGGCCGAGAACGGCGAGGAGCTCGCCTTCGCCATCCTCTCGAACGGGAACGGCTGCCATCCCATCCAGCTCTTCCGCGACCTCACCTCCACCATGACCCTGCTGGAGCGGCCCCTGCCCCCGGCCCTGTCCCAACAGTCCGAGGAGGTGCGCCGCGGCCTCGCCCGCCCCATGCCGGACCCCCGCGAGCGCGACCGCTGGCGGGCCCAGGGCCGGCCGAGGGTGGGCCCCGCCGCTCCGCCGGCGGCCGATCCGGGCGCGGCCGAGGCGGTCTCCGAGGTCCCCTCGGCGGCGGAGCCGGCCCCCACCGGCCTGGAGTTCGCCGAGCCCCCGGCGGCCCCCGGAGGAGAGCGGGGATCCCGGCCGTGACGGGCGGGGCGCAGGGCTCCCCCTCCCTGACGCGCGGGGGGAGGGCCGCCCAGCGCTGGCGCCCGCGGCCCGTGGACGAGGACCTCGCCCGCCGCCTCGCCGCCGAGATCGGCGCCCCCCCCCTCCTCGGCCGGCTGCTCGCCCAGCGTGGCATCGCCTCCGCCGGGGAGGCCCGCCTCTTCCTCGAGGCCCCCCTGAGCGCCCTCCACGACCCCTTCGAGATGAAGGGCATGGAGGAGGCGGCGGAGCATCTGGCCCAAGAGGCCGGGCAGGGCCGCCCCATCGGGGTGTACGGCGACTACGACGTGGACGGCATCACCGCCACCTCCCTCCTGCTCCGCTTCTTCGCCGCCCTCGGCGCCCCCGCCTTCCATTACATCCCCCAGCGTCTGGAGGAGGGCTACGGCCTCCACCTCCCGGGCCTCCTGCGCCTGCGGGAGGCCGGGTGCCGGACGGTGGTGACGGTGGACTGCGGCATCGGCGCCGCCCGGGTGGCGGAGGAAGCGAGGGGCGCGGGCCTCCAGCTCATCATCACCGACCACCACCGCCCCCCCGAGCGGCTGCCCGGGGCGGTGGCCGTCCTGAACCCCCGCCAGCCCGGCTGCGGCTACCCCTTCAAGGGCCTGTGCGGGGCGGGGATCGCCTTCAAGCTCGCCGCCGCCGTGCGGAGGAGGCTCAGGGAGCGGGGCTGGGCCGCACCCCTGCCCAACCTCAAGCAGCACCTCGACCTCGTGGCGCTGGGGACGGTGGCGGATGTGGCCCCCCTCCTGGGGGAGAACCACATCCTCGGCCGGGCGGGGCTGGAGGTGCTCTCCCCGGGCGCCGCCGCGGCCCCGGACGCGCGCAAGGCGGGGGTCCGCGCCCTTCAGATCGCCGCCGACCTCCGGGCGGACGCCATCCACACGGGCCACGTGGGCTTCGTCCTGGGGCCCCGGCTCAACGCGGCGGGGCGGGTGGGGGACCCCAACGTGGGGGTGCGCCTCCTCCTCACCGAGGACCTGGCCGAGGCCCGCCGCCACGCCGAGGTCATCGAGGAGTGGAACCGCCAGCGGCAGGAGCTCCAGCAGGAGGCGCTAGAGGAGGCCGAGGGGCTGCTCGCGGCGGCGGGGGAGGGCGGCGCGGAGGGGGCCATCGTCCTCGCGAGCGAGAGATGGCACCCGGGCGTCATCGGGATCGTGGCCTCGAAGCTCGCCGAGCGCCACCGGCTGCCCGCGGCCCTGATCCATCTCGAAGGCGGGGAGGGCCGGGGCTCGGTGCGGGGCCGCGAGGGCTTCCACGTCTACGAGGCGCTCGAGCGGTGCGCCGGGAGCCTCCTCCAGTTCGGAGGCCACCGGGAGGCGGCGGGCCTCACCCTGCGGCGCGAGAAGGTGGACGAGTTCCGCGAGCGCTTCCAGGCGGCGGCCCGCGAGGCGCTGGGCGCCGGGCGCGGGGCGGAGGAGCTCTGGCTGGACGCCGAGGTGGCCTTCGCCGATCTGGACGCGCCCTTGGTGGACCGCCTGGAGGGGATGGCCCCCTTCGGCCCCGAGAACCCGCGCCCCGTCCTCGCCACGGCGGGGGTGGAGGTGGTGGGCGCCCCCGGCTTCGCCGGGCGGGAGGGGGACCACCTCAAGCTCACCCTCCGGCACCTGGGGACGGCGCTCGAGGCCATCGGCTTCGGGATGGGGGCGCTCGCGCGCCAAGAAGGCTTGCCCAAGGGGAAGATCGACGTGGCCTACTGCGCGGGGGTGAACCGCTGGCGGGGCTCGGCCAAGGTGCAGCTCGAGCTCAGGGCCATACGGCCGGCGGAGCGGTAATTTTTTCCTTAAGGAGTTACGGACGTGCCTGAGTTCTCCGAGCGGGATCTCGATCGAACATGGTCGGACCGTGAACTGGCGGAACTCTCTCAACGCGACTTATTAATCCGAGCACAAAATGTTTGACATTTTGATGTTTTTCGTTTATGCTTCG